>JAZSRN010000066.1:0-35408 GCA_045538535.1 Candidatus Gastranaerophilaceae bacterium
GCTTGGCCTCCGACTTTCCATTTTAACCATACGTTGAATATCCCAATTCTTTGCATGTTTTTGGATAATTTCATCAATTTCTTTGTGGTTTTGTTGGAAAACTTCTGCAATTTTGATTGCGTAATCTTTAACTTCATTTTGCGAGTCAAGTGTTGTGAATTCGGCAATTTCAAGGGCGGTTAATGCTTTTTCTGCTATTTCAACCATTTCATCAATACGGCCTATCATATCTGACGTCATCGGCAATGGTACCGGGATGTTTGACACACCAATAGGGCGTGATAAATTTGTTTCATGATTTGCTTCGTAAGTTTCTATAGTATCTTTCATTTCCATTAAAGCGCCCATTGTAATTTTTAGTTCATCACTGGCGTTACCCGAAAGAATACGTACTGATTTTAAAATTATATTTTGTAAATCTTCTGTTGAATAATTTGTTATTTTTTTATCGAATTGTGAAAATAATATAAATGCTAATTCTCTTGCTGCTCTGCGGGCTTGCATATCTTTATTCCTTTTTGGTTGTGTATACTTTTTGTATTTATGCTATCATGAAAAATTTTTAATCACAAGCCCGTAAAATGGCCGTTTGTTAAAATCTTGCAATCAATTCTTTTAGAGCTTTTGGACATAGTCCGATTATGTTTTCGAGACTTCCTCGGTATTCTTTTATATAACCTTCGGGCATTTCTTGAATGCCGTATGAGCCCGCCTTGTCAAGAGGGTTAAATTCTTTGATATAATAATTGATTTGTTCATCAGAAAGGTTTTCAAACTCTACTTCACTTGTTGTTGAGATTTTTTCGGTTTGATTGGTTAATGAGTTTATAATGACAATAGAAGTTACAACTTTATGTGTTTTGCCCGAAAGTTTTTTTAGCATGAAAAATGCGTCATTTGAGTCTTTAGGCTTCCCTAAAATTTCGTTATCTAGTATTACAACTGTATCCGCACCGATAACAAGAGAGTTTTCTCCTTTTAATGTTTGTGCGACGGCCAGCGCTTTATTATACGCCAAGTCTTCTATATATTCATAAGAAAAAACCGTCGTTGTATGTTTTTCTTCATACGTTGACGGTATAACTTCAAAATAATAGTTTGTATGTTTTGTTATCAACTGACGTCTTCTTGGTGAATTTGACGCCAAGATAATTTTTCCCACGCTTTGTTCCTTGTTTCTTTCCATAATTTAATATTATCAAAAAAACTTCGGAACGTAAATCTTTTATTGTGCTTGCGAAGGTGTTTTGTTATATCTTGCCGTTCGGGCATTAATTGCGTAGCATGCAATATTTAACCTTTGTTTAAGGTTCATCATGTTGCGATACATACTTGCGTAATCGTTCATTGCATCCATCATTTTGTCAGGATCGACCATTGACTCCATATTGTCGTGGTTGTCAACTTTTTCTTCTGCATATTTCTTAACAAGCAGCTGATCGATGTAATCCTCAGCACCTATTGCCATAAGGTTCCTCCCTGATTGCGTGTAGTCCTATTCTTGAAGTTGTATGTGTTCCTATTGATAAAAAGAGTAAATGTATATTTAGTCTTAATATTCCTTATGTATATACTAAGTATTTCTTTCCCATAAAATTGCTTTTATTAATCGGTTTTGTTAAGAAATATTAATTTTTGTTTTATTAAGGTAAAAATATTGTTATAATGCTTTTATGAGCGGAATTAAAATAATAGCGCCAATTAAAAAACCTGAAGATATAGAAGTTTTCGCATCAAGTACTTCTTGTCGGGAATATTATGTTTATTACAAAAAATTCTTGAACGATAATTTTGAGTATGTAAATGAATTTGTTTCTGCGGCGAATAAGTGTGGATGTAAAATTTACATAAATTTGAAACACGATATTACTGAAGAAAATTTACCAGAAATTAAAAGAATGCTTAAATTCTTAAAAACTGCTGGCATTGATGGGATTTTTATTAATAGTTTCGCGATTTTAGAAGCTATAAAGATGTTCAATCTTCCTTTTCGTGTAATTGTTGATTCTTATTTTGATATCCATAATATCTCGGGAATTGATTTTATAAACAGTTTTCACAAAGTTGACGGAATTGTGATTACTGAAGAAATCTACATGAAAAATATAACTAAAATAAAAAAATACTCGAAACTTCCGCTCGCAATTGATAGTGATAATTTGCCTTGGTGTGCTGAAGATATAACGAAATTGAACGCGATTGACAGCGTAATTATTAAAGGTAAATTCGCAAGTTCTGAAGAAATTTTGGAAGGTATCGAGCTTGTTGAAAAGATTTTAAAACGTCCGAAAATGTTTAAAAATCAAAAATTGCCGTTCAAACACGTTCGTAAAAGTATATATCAAACAAACCATTTTTCGGGTGAAGTTGTATCGGCAGAAGGTAAGGATTTTAAGTTTCGCAAAAATATCAAGCATTTTGAGTGGGACATAAAATCATCTCGCAAAAAATCCAACTTAGATTTTTCAAAGGCAGAAAAATATAAAATAAATTTACGGTTTTCTGAATTAGCGCATTTGAAAGAGTTAGATAAATACATAAAAAAATATGGTATCAACCCTATTTATTCCATAGAATATGGCGAAATCTTGTCAACATCAGATCTTGCGACAAGTAGTTTTCATGAAATTATTACAAAAGCCAAAAAGTTTTGTGAAAAAAGAGGAATTGAATTTCAACTTTCAACTCCTAGAATTTTGATAGAAAGGGATTTTGATAGGGTTTATGAATATGAAAAGCAGATGCTTTTTAAGGATATGCCGCCATCAAGTTTGATTATAAATAACATCGGTTATTTTTGGAATGTTATAAATGATAGTGATTTAGATGATATGCCGATTGAAATTGGTCAAGGAATAAATTTATTAAATAGTATGTCAATAAAATGTTTGAATAATCTTGCACCGTTGAATACTGTTGATTTTACGGCATTTTCAGATTTGGATAATGTAATGCGGACGATTAAAAAAATTAAGAATGATATTCCACATCGCAAATACACTATTGCCGGAAATATTCGCGTACCGTCTTTGGGCTTGTGTCCGTTGAATAATGATAGTGCTGTGGTCTCTCGTTTATCGTGCCAAGCTCCTTGCCACAAGGGTGATTTTGCACTTCACGATCCTTCTTTAGATAAAGCTTTTCCGTTTATATGCGATGGTTTTTGCAGAATGCACATGTTTGAAGATAATATTAAAGAAGATTTTTCAATTGTTGAACCGTTGTATAACGCCGGAGTAAATGAGTTTGTCTTTGATTTTTGCGCTCTTAATGCTAAATTTATTCCGGTGTTGTTGGACAAATTTTTCTTAGAGGCATAGTTTTATTATATTTTTATACAGATAACAAAATGACCGATTTGTTCAATCGGTCATTTTGCGCATATTTAAGATGTGAAATGTATTATACCATTTGTTTTATTGCGGCTTTTGCGCGGTTTAAAGATTTTTCTTTGCCCAATATGGCAAGTGTTGCGGTCATATCGGCCCCGAAAGTTCTTCCGGTAACGGCAGCTCTTATTGCCCACATTGTAACTTTCGGTTTTACACCTTTTTCTTTAAAAGTGCCTCTGAATTTGTCTAGTTCTTCATGAAGGTTTTCTTCTGTCCATTCCCAGTTTTGTCCTTCGCTAACAAATGCTCTTAAAACTTCTTGTGAAACATCAGTATCCAAAACTTCAGTTTGTGTTTTTTCATCAACTTCAACTGTTTCGCCAAAGAAATAAGGTACTGCATCAGTGATATCCGAAAGTAAAGTTAGCGGTTCGCGTGTAACTTCAACCATTCTTGTGTATTGTGCATCTGAAAGTTCAGATAGATTGTATTTTGCTAAATATGGTTTTAGTCTTTCTTTTAGTTCTTCTATGTCAAGTTTTTTGATGTATTGACCGTTCATCCAGTTAAGTTTGTCGTATTCGAAAATAGAGTTTGAAGATGAGATTTCGCCAATTCTGAAATCTTGTGCGATAGCGTCAACTTCTTTTATTTCTTCACCGTCTGAAGGTGCCCAACCTAAAAGCGCTACAAAATTTACTAAGGCATCAGTTAAGTAACCTTTTTCCACAAATTCCGAAACTGCAGTTGCGCCGTGGCGTTTTGAAAGTTTACTTCTATCCGGAGCAAGTATCATTCCTAAGTGTCCGAATTTTGGTACATCAGCGCCTAATGCTTCAAAGATAAGAATTTGTTTGAAAGTGTTAGAAATGTGGTCTTCACCTCTTATTACGTGTGAAATTTTCATAAGCATATCATCAATAACTACCGCAAAATTATATGTAGGAGTTCCGTTTGATTTCATGATTACAAAATCGCCTAATAAATCTGTATCAACGTGTAAATCACCTTTTACAAGGTCTTCAAAATGCAACATTGTGGTTTCGTGGAACGCTTTTTGCGCTTTTGCGATATTAAATCTTATTGCCGGTTTGCGGCCTTCTGCTCTTAGGGCTGCTTTTTCTTCTGCTGTCAAATTTTCGCATTTTCTTGTATAAACATAAGGTTTCTTGTTTGCAGTTGCATCAGCTTTTTCTGCTTCAAGTTCTTCCGGTGTACAAAAACATTCGTAAGCAAAACCCTTTTCAAGGAGAATTTGTGCATATTTTGGATAAATATCAAATCTTTCAGATTGAGTGTATGGGCCATATTCTCCACCTACGTCCGGACCTTCATCCCAGTTGAGCCCAAGCGCTTTTAAGCTGTCAAAAATATTATCAATATATTCTTGACTTGTTCTTTCTGCATCTGTATCTTCAATTCTTAATATAAATTTACCATTATTCTTTTTGGCAAATAGGTAGTTAAAAAGTGCCGTTCTTGCCGTACCAACGTGTAGGTTTCCGCTAGGTGACGGTGCAATTCTTACTCTTACTTCTGACATAATTCCTCTTTTCTTTATTGAAATTTTATTTATATTTCGCATATATAAGATACCACACTGATAATCCATTTTCAACAAGTAATTTTTGCATTATTATCATTATTTTAATATTAGGCTTGTCATTTGTTTAAAAATTTGATATAATGGGTATATGGTAAATATGCGTCTGAATAGTATGAACATAGATTTTATTGAAAAAGTCGGGGGTTCAAAATCGCCCGAAACCCTTGCTATGACTGCGTTTGCGCCTACGGGGGGAGAGGCAATCCAAGCGTAGAGCGGGTTTGCGCCCTATTGGGTGTCTAAAACCCAGTAATATCAACGTTTTTAAAAACCTAATTGTTATGCAATTAGGCACTTTGTCATGCGGAAATTCTGGTCGTGGAAGTCCGAAAGAAGAGGGTGGGATTTTTGCCCCCTTCTTACTCCCCCCAGAGGGGGGAGATCCGGTATCGGTAAGCGTTCCTCCAAAATATTGCCCTCTCCAACGGGAGAGGAAAGAACACTTGACGAGAGTACGAGTCAAAAGTGTTCTAGGTGAGGGTCAAACATTTTCAAAAAGAAAAAAGAGATTCTGAAACAAGTTCAGAATGACAGTTGAGGCAAGTAAGGTGGACTTTAGTCTAAACATCACCACCCCTCACCAAGAAATTCAAGTTTTCGCAAGCTCAAACAGAATTTCTATCCTCTCCCCTAAGGGGCGAGGGGAAGGGTAAAAAATAAAAGTAGTACAAATAAATAAACAAAGAAAGGTAAAAACATTATGAAGAAAAAATTTGCAAAAGCATTTACATTGGCCGAAGTATTGATTACTTTAGCAATCGTCGGAGTCGTTGCGGCGTTGACTTTGCCAAATCTGATTCAAAATCACAAATATGCTGTTTTACATAATCAATTTAAAACAGCATATTCTGATATAAGTAATGCGGCAAGGATGTTTTATGTTAATAATGGAGAAAGTGTTTCTTCGTATGCGTCAGCATATGGTTCAATAAGGTCATTAGAAAAATTTCAAAAAGAATATGTGACTGTGGCTAAAAAACATTCTTATAGATATGGTCTTAATGATGCGGAGGGAAATTCTATTAAGCCTCCTTATTATTTTGGTGGAATACGGCAAGGTAGTAGAAATTACACTTCAATTTGTGATAATAGTGGATTATTTTGGGATCCTCAAGGGCGTGTTATTTCATTTGATGATTCCCCTAAGGATTCTAATATAAATGGTCCTAAACTTTGCGTCGATATAAATGGTGAAAAATTACCTAATCGATATGGACTTGATGCTTTTGTATTTATGTTTACTGCAGATGGTGATGTTATACCATGGGGCCAAGAACATCCAAAAAATCCAGCAGCTTGTCTGGACGATAATAATGCTATAAATTGTGTTGTTGACCGTAACTTGTGTCGTTTTAATGGTAATCCGACAGATCAATATGCTTGTGCAATGTACGCTCTAGCTGATAAGCATCCTATAGATAATACAAAAACTTATTGGAAGGATTTTATAAAAGGCAAATAAAGTAATTTAACTTATATAAAACTTAAAAACCCGAGGTTTTCTCTCGGGTTTTAGTAATCCTATACAGATGTGATTTTGTTACCTGCGTGTTCTCGCAGGTGGGTGATCGCCTCGGGCAATCCGTTTCCCACTGGCGATACAAGTATCGGTGGGTATACTTCACGTCCGTTAGAGTCAAATCTCCCGTTATAAATAATGTAGGAACAAAATGAGCATCCATATAGGACTAATTTTAATATACCATAATTTTAAAACTTTTCAACTACTTCATTGCCAATGCTCTCATAGCCATTTGTTCGGCCATATCTGCACGCATCATTGCGTTATCAGCCGCAGTTGTATCTACTACATTTTGCAAATTTGCTGGCATTGGTGATGGAACATAGCTTCGCTCCGGATTTAAGATTTTTACCGGTTCTGGTGATGGAATATATGTTCTAACTGGTTCGCTAGTTTGCTGTGTATTAGCATTTGTGTTTAAGTTTTTATATTTATCAAGCAAGTTTGACGGATTTTGTAAGCCTACATCTGCTGAATTGCCAGTTTGTGGCGTTTGCATTGCCGGATTTGCCGGGGATTGTCCCATTTCTTGTGCAAGTTGTGCTTTAGCAACTACAATTGCTTGTTCAAGTTGTTGTAGTTGAGCTTCTTGTTCCGGCGAGAGTTTTTCTCCGCTTTGTCTAACTTGTTTAATCATCATTTCTAATTGGTTAATTTGAGCAAGTTTTTCCGCGGATGTTGGTTCTTGTTGTGGTTGTTTTTCTTCTGTTTTGCCGTCATCCAACACTGAGTTTTTAGGTTTGCCAAATATTGCGTGTGTACCTTTAATGATAAGTTTACCCAAGAATGGTGAAATCATCATCATGCCGACAATAATTCTCATTGGATAGCCTGCACATTGTTTAAACCAGTATTTAGGATTGCGGAATACATCTTTTATACGGCCTGTAATTCCTGCTTCTACCGTATGTTTAGAGTATGGACGAATTTGCTCAAGTCCGACGGTTACAATTCTGCCGATACGTTTGGCCAGTTTTGTAAAGATGTTGTGTTTTCCGCCTTTTAAGGTTTCTTCAAGAACTTTGCGTTCGGCTTTATAAGCTGCTTTATCTTTGAAGAAACCACTTTTAACTTTTTCATTAAATATTTTTAAAGCGTCACGATATTTTGAAACTTGCTCTGGTGTCATGCCGGCATATTGTAAACCACCAATTTTATGCATTAATTTAATCGCAAATGGCATTGCAGCAAAGAACGCAACCATTTCGGTCATTCTTTCGGCAAAGGTTGCTACTTTATCGCCTTTTTCTGCTTTTGCAGTTCTGATTAATGCTTCAGCTATGAACCATGCTTGAATAGCTGCTACAAGTTTACCACCTGCAACGCGGTTTGTAAGTCCTTCAGTTACAAGGTTTACATATTTACCGAAGAATCTTCCAAGTCCAGATTTAGGAATATTTTTGTCTAAACCGGTTCTTTTTAACATTTGATCTAGCTCTGAACCCGGTGTTACTTTACCCATTTCTGCGAGAAGTTTGTTTGTAAATTCGCTTGCATAAACTTTTCTTCCAAATAAATGGCCTTTTATTTTGCCCCAAGCATTTTTGTCACTTGACCAAATTTTGGCATACATGTTTTTATTGGCTTTATGTGTTGCTTCAATTACATCCGGTAAGTGGTCTTGGATTTTGCTTTTTACGGTTGTCCAATGTGCAAAATCTCTATAACCTAAAGCTTTTGCTTTGAGATTGTTCAAGATGTCGAGACGAGTTTTGGCATCGTGGCCTTTGAATGCGCTAAGAGATGTTGATGTAACTCCTCCTTTGTTTAGAAGTTCAAATTCAGCATTTTGTAAAATTGCTGCACGTGCTTCTTTTGTTGTTGCTTTTGAAAGTTCAGCTTTAACTTTGTTTATAAAGTTTTTATCCGCACCATAACAATCTAAATCATCAGCATGTTTCACACCTTCCATAAAGTATTCACAAACTTGTGGATAGTCAAAAAGTTGAATACCGTACATTCCATTAGCTTGACCTCGTACCATATCAAGTTCCGGTAATGAAGGGGTATCCGCAAATGCTCTGAGCATTGCTGAATTATTAACTACTTTTTCTCTAAATAATTTTTTAAGAGATTTAAATCCGTTATTTATATCTGCAACAAAGTTGGATTTTCCAAGTTTACTATTTTTAAATGTATCAGATACAACATCACCGGCATTGGTTATTTTGTATTGAATTGTGTCCTTGTATTCTCCGCGACATTTTTTAGCGAAATAATCCATGCCTTGGCAAAGTGCATACCATGCTGGAATTGCAATTGCAAATTGTTGCGCCGGATTTAATTCTGTCATTTGGTTCGCACGATTTGCAACATAAGTATCTTGAACGTTTTCTTTTAAAAGTTCAGTATTTACCCCTTGCATTGCTTGTGGGTTTTGGTATGCAGCCTGTTGGAATTCATTTGGTTGTAAACCTTGTAAATTTGGCTGATATTTTTGATAAACATTTTGCATAGAAATATAATCCAAATTTCCCTATATTAATATAAAAACATTTTGGTAAATGAAATTGTCATATTTTTTAGTTTTTAATGTAAAGATATGTAACGAATTTGTTCGTATATGAAATTTGCAATCGAGTATATACTTTATATATATACGAGAGCAAATTAAATGAAGAGAGGTAAATATGGCTGTTGCAAATTTGAAAAAGATTGACGACAAATTGAAAAATATTTATGAAAATCAGGTTACTGTTAGTCATAATGATGCCGAACCATACGTTGACCGCTCAGAGGTTTTGTTTGCGCAGATGAATTTTATTGCGATGGCAAATCGTGAAGTATTAAACTTGTAATTTTTTTTATATTTATAATTCCAATTAATTTTTCCCCTACAAATTTTTCCCTGATATCTTGGATATCAGGTTTTTTTTGATATAATTTTTGTATGAATCTGTGCGTATTTCAAGGTACTTTTAATCCAATTCATAATGCTCATTTAGATATGGCGAGGTATATTATTGAAAATTTTGATTTCGATAAAATACTTTTTATTCCTGCTTATAAGCCTCCGCATAAGTCTTTCGATGAAAATATGAGTATTCATCGTTTGAATATGGTCAAATTAGCAATTAAAAATGAATTAGGGTTTGAGGTTTCGGATATTGAGTTTAAGAGAGAAAATCTTTCATATACTTATTTGACAATATTGGAACTTTATAAAATCTATAATTTAAAAGATAGAATTGGGTTTATTATAGGCACAGATGCTTTTGAAAAAATTGACACTTGGTATAAAATTGATAAGTTGAAAAATTTAGTAAAATTTATTATATTTAAACGTGAAGATGATTTTGATGAAGCAAAATTTGATAAACAAAAAGAGAATGGTTATGTTTTTGAATTTGCGAATATGAAATTTGAAGATATATCATCAACTGATATTCGAAATGCACTTTATGAAAAAAAGAGTGCTTCGGGTTATATAAAGAGAGTGGTAGAAGATTATATAAAAGAAAATGGTTTATATGGATAAAATTAAAGAATGGTTAAAAGTTAATTTAAGTGAAGAACGTTATCGTCATACTTTAGGTGCGGCAGATAAAGCAAAAGATTTGGCAAAGAAATTTGGTCTAGATTGCGAAAAAGCATATTTGGCCGGACTTTTACATGATTGTGCAAAATGTTTTGATAAAGATAAATTAGCAGAAATTATTAAAGCAAATTTAGATGTTGAAGAGTGTGAGTTGATGAATCACAAAACTCTTCATGCGCCCGTAAGTGCATATATTGCGCAAAAAGAGTTTGGTGTAACGGATGATGAAATTTTGTCTGCGATTAGGTGGCATACTCTTGGTAAAGTTAATATGTCTGATTTTGAAAAAATAGTTTTTTTAGCTGATAAAATTGAACCGGTAACTCGTGAAAAAGATTATTGTGAAAAAGTGGAAGCATTACTTGACGAAGAAAATGGCTTAAACAAAGCTTTATACAAGTGTTATAAGGAAACTATCAAAAGTCTTGTAAAACGTAATTTGAAGATTTGTCCTTTAACGATTGATATTTATAACAATTTAAATGATATTGTCCACTAAAAGTAGGATGGCAATTTTATACATGTTCATGTTAAAATATCAACAAAAATAAGAAGAGGGTTTATAATGAAATTATTGGAAGTAAAGAATAGTCTTGCAAAAGTCCAGTTTGAAGATACTGACAACTTAGTTCTTAGCGGATTTTTAATTATTGAAGATGCAAAACAACCTTATGTGGCACAAATAATGAGTTTAAAATGCGAGACTGAAGGTAATTTTGCAATCGCAAAATTATTGTTTACTTATGATGAGGAAGGTATCGTTAAAAATTACAATGGTTCAATACCGTCGATGCAAGCTGAAATTACGGTTTTGCAATCTAAAGAATTAACTGATATTTTGCCGGTAAATATTCCTATAAAATTTGGACAATTGGCGCAACAACCTTATGATTTAATACTCGATAAAGAAGTTTTTGAGAGTAATATGCTTATTTGCTCTAATAATCTTGAAAATACAAATATAATGCTGGATAATCTCGTGCGTCAATTTGAAACAAAAGGGATTCGAAGTGTAATATTTGATTTAGATGGACAAATAAAATATGAAAACAAATTCAAATTCCCGCAAGATTTTAAATTGCCTCTAAATTATGATTTGATTAATTATATCTATGAAAATGATTTAACGGATATTGACCCTACCAGTAAAGCCATTATTCAAGATATTTTTATCGAGGTTCAAGAGTATACAAAAACTATTGAAGGCGGTTTTATTCCGTTTGATACGTTTATGGATGTTGTTGATGCACAATATCGCGAAACTAAAATAAGCCAACTTATTTTATTGAAAAACAAATTGTTAAAGTATCGTGAAAACGGTGTTTTTGCTCAGTCCGAAAAAGATATTAAGAAAATTGAGGACATTGTTGAATGCGCACGTAATATGGTTATTGATTTATCCGCAATTTCTATTGAATCTTTGCAAGCGCAAATTATTGAATATGTTTATCAGGTTTTCAATAAGTTAAACGTTGAGGTTTATTCTTTTGTAAAAGTTGATAATTCGTATGCCCAAAAAGCCTTTTTAAAAGTGTTGACTACTAATAGTAATGTTTATACAACTATTATTGCGGGACACGATTTTAAATATATAAAAGAATTGAAATCTTTAGCTAAAAATTTAGTGTTTTTTGCTCCACTTACTGTTGAGCACGATTTCGCATCTTATAATACTTTCTTAAATAAGCTAAATCAAGATGAATTCATCGTAGTAGGTGATTTAACTCAGCATATACCATTTATTGTACAGTTAGATTATTTTGATTTTGATGAAAATGCCCAAGAGGATGATAGTGTTACTGAAGAGGTTGGTGATATTCAAGCTTTAGAAGGTGATAATTCTTTGGAAGCTGAAATGAATACTCCGGATAATATGATATCAGAAGTGCAGTTAGAATCAGAATTAGAGGCAGAATTGCCACAAAATCTGCAAGAAGAGTTTGAAGTTGATGTTTTAGAGAATGATAATGTTGCTGAACCAATAGAGGAAACAGTTAGTGATGATGAAGCGGAACCTATGTTGATTGAGGAGCCAGAACTGGTACTTGAAGAACCTACATTAGAGTTTTCTTTTGATGAAGAACCTTTACCTATTGTTTCAGAAGAAATGATTAGTGAAGAATCTGCCCCTCCTATAATTGAACAAGCTCAACCAAAAGAAATTTTCAATATTCTTGATTCACAAGAAGAAAAAGATGAGGAAATCAATGCGGATGTCGAGTTGACTGAACAAGAGTCGTTTGATATTGTTGAGACTCAAGAAGAATCGGTTATAGTGGAAGATGAACCGAGTGACGATGTCGAATTTGATCAATTGATTGCTGAATCAGAGTCTATGGTTGAAGATGTAGTGGTGGAAGATGAATTACCAATATCAAATGAACCTCTTGATTTAATTCAACAATCACTGGAAGAAGATTTAAAATCAGATGTTATTGATAATGATGAAGAAGATACGATTCCGGTTTATCCGGCTGAAGAAACTAAAATCAAAAACCCTATAGAATTTGAGCCTGGAGAAACTGTTTACCATCCTAAATATGGCGAAGGTGTTGTTGAAAAAATGGTAAGTTACGGAACAAAGAAACTTTGTTCGATTATGTTTAGTGGTAATCGTAGAAGGCTTCTTGATCCGGCAATCTCTGAAATTAAACGTGTATAATATATCATAAATATTAAGAAAGGATGTGTTACTTTCTTAAATTAGATGCACCTTTTAAATAAACAAATTTTGGTTCAAAGTCATCGTCACAATTCAAAACAATTAGTATACGTAAACATTTTTGCAAACTGTTTTCAATTTCTAATTCGTTGTAACACATCATTGCCAAATCGGTAAGTTTTAAATCTTCTCTTATGAATTTTGCCGGAAATGCAGCATTTATATCTTTTGTCAGTGTAAAAATAACGTGTGATATTTTTGATGTATCTTGGATGTCATTTTCTAATAACATAGTTCCGAAAAGTTCCAATGTGGCAAGCTTTATTGATTCAATAGTGTTTGCCTCAACAGTTATTGCACCTCGAATACCTTTAGTTGTCATAATTTATCCTTTCTGATTGTTTTTTAGGCCATTATACCAATCTCTTGCGTGCATTTCGCCTTTTCCTTCCGGTTTTATTTTTTCAAGAAGAAGAGTACCTTTTGCGCAATTTACTTCTATTCCTTCTTTTGTAATTTTTACAAATTCTCCATTGTTGTCATTTGTTTTGTCACAATTTAGGACACGCGTTTTTAGAACTTTTATTACTTTATCATTATGTAAAAAATAAGCTGAAGGCATACAATATATTCCACGTACTAAATTGTGGATATCTTGTGCCGAATTGTCCCAACAAATTAGAGCTTCTTCTTTTGTCATTTTGGGAGCCATACAGACGCCATCTTCACATTGTTTTGTTGGTACAATGGATTTGTCAACTAACCCAAGAAGTGTCTGCTCTAAAAGCTTAGGTGAGTGCTCAGAGATTTCTTCAAATAAGTCTACACAAGTCATGTCATCAGTTATTGTAATCGGGAGTTTCATACAAACATCGCCGCAGTCAAGTCCAAGTTCGGTAATCATTGTGCAGATACCGGTTTCTTTGTCGCCATTAATAATTGCTCGTTGTATTGGGTTAGCACCTCTGTATTTTGGCAAAAGTGACGCATGCAAATTGATTGTTTCATATTTTGGAATATCTAAAACTTCTTGAGAAAGAATTTGCCCGAATGCAAATGTAACAAAAAAATCAGGTTCAAGATTTTTTAATTTTTCAAGAATTTCTTGTTCTTTTCTGATTGATTTTGGCTGAAACACCGGTATATTATGCTCTAATGCATATTCTTTAAGGGGTGGAAATTGCAATTTGTGTCCGCGCCCTACTGGTTTGTCCGGCTGCGTTACCACCGCAACAACTTCAATTTCGTTCGAATTATTTAGATAATCAAGTGATTTTAGTGCTATTTTCGGAGTTCCAAAAAATACAACTTTAAGCATTTTTATTTAATTCCTCATCTATTTCAGGTTCATCAATCAATTTTTCATCCTCTAGAGGAGGAAGGTTAAGTTGTTGTAGTTGTGCACTTACATCAAACCTATTTATACAATGGTCAACAAATAAAATACCATCTAAATGATCGTATTCGTGTTGTATAGCACGAGCAAGCAGTGACCCATCTTTTGCCTCAAGAGTAAACGGTCGACCGTTTATGTCTAGGGCGCGTACCGTTACTTCTGAATATCTGCGTACGTCAGTGTAGGCTTCAGGAAAGCTTAAACATCCTTCTTGGCTTTTGCAAGCACCCGATTTTTTTATAATTTTTGGATTGATAAAAACAATAGGGTTTAAGGGTTCGTTATTTGTTGAGACATCAACAACAAAAATTCTGTAATTAACTCCGATTTGCGGTGCCGCAAGTCCTACACCATTTTTTGCATACATTGTGTCTAATAGGTCTTGAACAAGTTCATAAATCTTTTTTGACACTTTATGTACTTCTTTAGAGGGTTCTCTTAGTGTTTTTTCCCCATATTTTAAAATCTTTTTTACTGCCATAACTACCTCATTCTCAATAGAATTATATTATAATTTTGGTGAAAATGCAAATTATTCAACGCCTAAAAACTTGTGTACTTGAGGGATAACGCGAACTTTTTTGTAGATATTTAAAAATTCATCATAGGTTTTTTGTACAAAATCAGAACTTACACTCATTTTATTCTCAAGCATAACCGGTTGTAGTATCAATTCAATATTATATTTTTTGCCTATGTCACAACATTTTTTTATTTCATCTTTGGTTATTTTTTTGTCAAATACAATTTTTGCAAATGTTTCAATTCCTTGAGCTTGCGCAAAAAATTTGTCGTGAAACTCGTATGTGTTTTTTATTCCGGTTGCGCTTTCTAATTTGATATCAGCTGCAATAATATCAATAAAAGGTTTTATATCATTAAGTTTGTCGGATAAGGTTGCGTTAGTTTCAAGGTATATTTTACAATCAATTAATGGTAAAAATTCTTTCAAAAAACCTACGGATAAAAGTGGTTCGCCTCCGGTTAGGGATATTGAATGGATTTTTGACAAATCATAATTTCTATTAATGTAATCGACAAGTTCTTGAGGACAAAATTCAAGGAAATTTTCGTTCGAGTTAAATTCTGTATCACAAAAATTGCATTTTAAATTACAATTACAAAATCTGATAAATAGTTGATTATATCCGATATAAGGGCCTTCTCCTTGTATTGATTTAAAGATTTCTTTTATTCTAATTTTTTCAATATTATTCATATAAAATATTTTCTCTTAAGTTTTGTCTATCTAATTTTTTAAGCTTTTCATAAAGTTTAATTTCATCATCCGACAAACTTTTTGAAATTTCAATATCTAAAATGATTATAATATCGCCTATTTGACCATTTTTATTTAGACCAAGTCCTGAAAGTCGGAATTTTTGCCCTTGAGAACTTCCGGCTGGCAATTTTAATAATACATTACCGTCAAAAGTAGGTACGTGTATTTCTGCTCCTAATACTGCTTCGTATGGGGCAATTGGGAGTTTGTAAATGATATCTTTGCCTTCGTAGCTAATTCTTGAAGATGGCTTAATTTTTACATTTACAAATAAATCTCCATTTATTCCTCCATTAAATCCCGGATTACCTTCTCCTTTTAGTCTAAGTTTTGAATTGTTTTTAATGCCTTTAGGAATAGTTACGGTTATTTTTTTGAAATTTGTAATTTCGCCCTTGCCGTTGCAATCATTGCATTTGTTGTTATTAATAAATTTTCGGCCATGACAATTTGGACAAGTTTCAGTATGGAGAACATTAATTGTTCTTTTACAGCCTTTAGCAACGTCTGAAAGGGTAATTGTGACATCAACATTTATATCGCTGCCATTTTTAGGTTCTAATTTTTCCTTTTTGTATTTTTCTTTTGATTTTTTTGTGAATTCATTATAAATATCGTTGATTGTATCCTTAAATTGATTTTTTTCTTTTTGTGATTTAGTGTTTTGAGATTTAGCATAAGTTGTATTGTTTGTTGAATTATTAAATTCAGAAGTGAATTTTGTTTTAAAAATGCCGTTAATTATGTCGTGTTGAGAACGCTTTTTAGGGTCTGAAAGCATTTCATAAGCTTCTGAAATCATTTTGAAATTGCGAATTGCCTCATCGGGATTTTCTTGATTTAAGTCCGGATGATATTTTCGTGCAAGCCTTCTGTATGCGGTTTTTATAGTGTCAAAATCGCTTTCGGGGCTAACTCCAAGTATTTCATAATAATTAATTTTTACTGCCATAGTTCTATATTAATGACAGTCAAAAAAAAATCAACGTTATTTTGGGTATTATTCAGAACAAATATCTTGTCTGTAGTACATTCCTTTGAAAGAAATATTTTCTATGTCTTCGTATAGGTTTTTTCTGGCTCTGCTAAGTGTATTTGCACTCGAAGTTATGACCAATTTTTGGTTTTTGTCTGAATAAAATTTGTTGTTTTTATATTTTAAATTTGAGTAACTAAAGGTCGAATATTCGATATTTTCCAAGCCATTAACTTCTTCATTATCTTTATTCGCAAGGATTGTACAAGATACTGATGATTTTTCAGAAATATTTATTTTTTCATAATCGTCGGCAAATGAACCGTTTATGCAAGCTTCTATAATTGTTAAAATATTGTCATCTATTAAGTTTAGTACTGCATTAGCATCATGGTCTTTGAAAAATGGTGTAAATTCCAAAACAGAAAATTCTCCATTGTTGTACAGTACACAGTCAATACCGATTATGCCAAGATACGGTACGCCTTTTGCTTGGCAATCATTGATAACGTCTTCTAAAATTTGTAAAAGATTATTTTCGATATGTGACTCAATTTTGTAATCGTGGCAGTAGCAACCTATTCCGCTTGAAAGTTTACCGCCATTGCCTTCTTGTAAGAACTTGTAATTTGCAACCGAGGTTATAGGTAATATAGCATAGCCATCGGAGATTGCATAAAAAGTAAATTCGTGCCCATATAAAAACTCTTCGATGATAACTTTTGGTTCATTTCTAAAATATAAATCTCCGATAAAGGTTTTTGCAATATGTTCATTTGTGCAAACAAATCTATCCGTTGTAATGTCGTTTTGTTCACTTGTGGAAATAATTGCCGGATACGTTGCATTTTTAAGATAATCAAGAGCCAATTGTTCTTTTTCATAAATCGCAAAACGTGGTGTCGGAACTCCTAATTTATAAAGATATTTTTTTGCTACTGCTTTATTGATAGCAAATTCACATGTCTGGATATTAGGTGCGAAAATGTTTTGATTATTATCATTGAAAAATGCGGTAATATCTGACTTAAGGGCTTTGTTTGAAGTAACAATTGTTAAATCAATTTCATTTTTTACTGCAAACTCTAAAAGTTCGGATGGATTGTCTTCTCTTATATCAACATATTCAATATTTTCAATGTCAAAGATTGGTGTAGCAGACAAAACAAAAAATTTTATATCTGTATTATCCGCAAGAATTTTTTTGATAAGTGCTAAATCTTTTGCACTATTACCTATTAAAAATATTTTCTTTGAATTATTTTGCATAATAAAATTATACTACATAAAAAGGATGATTTTATTAAGTTTTATTAAAATTTTTGGTAAATTTATGCTAGAATTTTGTATGTGAAATATTTGTCATTAAAATTTGAATAAAGAGAGGTAGAGTAGATGGCAAGTTTATTAAGTGTTTTATCAAATGTATTTGTACCACAAACAACCCAAGTGGCGGCACCTATTCAACGACAAAGCGAAAACCCGTTTAGTAACAATCCGTTTGTGAATTACAAAGGTAACAATATCAGCAATTATGCAAAAAATAATCCGGTCAGAGGTGGGTATTTTGCCGGATATTATAATGGCAAGCAAAATATTGTTGGTCAAAGGCTGTTTATTGAAGTTTAATTAGCTTAATATTTTGACTAGTATTTGACCAAAAGCTTATATATTATTATAATTGAGAAAAAGGGAAGTTATAATGAATTTAAAATACGAAAAAGGTTTTACCTTGTCTGAGGTTTTGGTAGCCGTTGCGATAATCGGTGTTGTTGCGGCACTTGTTGTTCCGGCTATGGTAAATAATTTTGCAAAGTCCGGATTTGAAAGTTTGTTAGGTAGTTTTTATAATGACCTATCGCAGTCGATAACACTTGCAAATACGGAAAGAGGAGCATATTTATCGAGGACGTCTTTAGCAACGGATACGGGGGCAAAACTTTTAAAAACTTATATGCAAGTAAAGCTTGAGCCAAATTGTAGTGCAGATGAACCATGTTTTGCTAATACTTATGAAAGTATTGATGGTACGAGTACAAAATCAATATCAGAAGCTTGTAGTGAAACATTTACTCAAGTCATGATAAACAATGGTGCTGCAGTTTGTATAAACGCGATGACTACTGATGATCCTAACACAAAGGATAATTATTCTGTAATATATGTAGATACAAATGGTCCGGATGAGCCAAATATTGGAGGTAAGGATATGTTTGTGTTTAATTTATATTCTGATGGAAGTATAGATGAACAAGCACCTCCGTCAACCCGTTTGAAGGTTGATAGAGATGCCGTTGCTGAAAAATGTATTTCTTCAGCATTTGGTGAGGGGTGTTTTACTCAGTTTATGCAAGATAATATGAAAATTAATTACTACTAATATTGAAAGGATTTTTTATGAATAAAAAAATAGGGTTTACTTTATCAGAAATTTTGATTGCTTTAACAGTTGTTGGAATTGTTTCTGCGATTACAGTGCCAACATTGATGAATAAATCAACAAAGAAGACGCAAGCTGCATTGATTCAAAAAACACATCTTGAAATTTCAGATGCAGTTGAACTTTATATGAACGATAAAGATTATAAGTCAGTTGCAGCTGCATTTTCTGATTTAGGTCAAGTTAGTGATTTTTTAACAACGTATTTTAGAGTTAATAAAAATTGTGGCACATCACCTACAGGTGAATGTTTGTCGACAACTTATGGCGATATGAAAGGCTCTACTGGTTTGACTTCTGGACCTTATTCTTCAGGCCAAACAACATATACGTGTATTCAGAATAAAGCAGGGGTAACTATTTGTATGAATGCTGTACCAACCGGAAAAGTAAGCAATTCTTTTTATGTTGATACAAATGGCCCAGGGGAACCTAATATAAAAGGTAGAGATATATTTGCTGCAAATATCTACAAAGACGGAACAATTGAAGATAATGGTGGATATGCTATAGGTAATTATTCACTAAGAAATAGCGCGTTCGAATCTGGATGTAATGCTTCCGGTTCAAATGTTTTTGGTTGTCTCGGCAAGTTAATGAATGATAATTGGGTTATGAATTATTAATTTTAAGATAATTATCTAAAGCGGGGATTTATTCCCCGCTTTTTTAGTGTTAATATAAAATTATGGTTAAGCAAATTGAAAATGTTTTGATATGTGGCTTAGGTGCTATTGGATGTATTTATGCCGATAGATTAAATAATATACCTAATGTTAATTTGAAAATATTACTCGATGATAATAGATTGAAAAAGTACAAAAATTCCAAAATTTTTTTCAATGATAAAGAATTAAATGTTGATTATGTTACACCGGATAATACTGATTTTAGTGCTGATTTGATTATAATTGCGGTCAAATATCATGGTTTATTTGAAATTATAAAGCAGATTAAGAATTTTGTTACTGAAGATACCGTAATTATTTCACTATTAAACGGGATATCTAGTGAACAATTAATTGCTGATATTTATGGCTGGTCAAAAGTTTTATATTCTTTTTATGTTGGTGATAGTGCTATAAGAGAAGGATTTGAGGTAAAACATAACGGTAGAAATAAAATTGTTTTTGGCTCAGAAAACCCAAATAACAAAAATATTGAACGATTAAAAATCTTTTTTGATAGTGTCGGGATAAGGTATGAAATCCCTTCTGATATAATTCATGCTTTATGGTTAAAATTTATCCTTAATATTAGTTGGAATCAGCCTTCTGCAATTTTGGGTATGGATTTTGGAGGGATGAAAAATAGCAAACATTATAGAGAATTAATGATAAATGTTATGACTGAAGCTATTAGTATTGCCAAAGCTGAAGGCGTAAACAACACCGAGTCCTTTTTAGAAGAAGGATTATTAGCATTTGATAATATGGCAGCTTATGGCAAAACATCAATGCTCCAAGACATTGAAGCCGGTCGAAAAACGGAAGTTGATATGTTCGCAGGAGAAATAATAAAATTAGGCGAAAAACATAATATTCCGACTCCGTATAATACTGTGTTTTTGCAATTAATAGAAATTTTGCAAGAAAAAAATATGAATTAGTGCGCCAGAGTTTCTTTCAAATAATCATTTTGGATTTTTTTGAATTCTTCTATTTTTTTTACTTCATCATCAACATGCTTTTCTATTGAAGCATTGTATGTTCCAAGATTTTCGGTTGTATTAAAATATGTTTTAAGCATAAATACAGAAATAACAGAAACAATTAAAAGTGATAGGAGAATACTTATTGCGCCAAAACCATATCGCATAATTATAACCTATTTTGATTAATAAATAAATTTATGGCATCTTGTTTTGTTGTCGGTGTATTATATCCCAATTCTGAATTGGCTTGTTTTATATTTTTAATATGTTTAGAACCTCTAATTTTGTTATATATAGTCAAGCCTATATACAAAATAACTGAAGATAACAACACCCCGCCCATAACCATTAGAAATTTAATGGCAGCTTGCTTCATGGTTATAGGGCCAGAATTTGTGGCAACTTCTGCTGCTGCAAGACTGATATCTTGCGAGCAACAGATTGCCATAGCAGCTATTAACAAAACATAATATACTTTTTTATAATTTTTATTCATCTTCTTTTTTATTTACCTTTTTTGATTTTTTAGATGCACCCCTATTAGGACGACGTGATTTTGGCTTTTCAGAATTTTCGTCCGATGTTGTTTGTTGAGATGTTTCCTCGGTTTGTTCAGTCAAAACTGCAGTTTCAGCTTTTTTTGAAGTACGCGTCTTTTTTGTTTTTTTAGGTTTAATTTCTTCTTTTGTCTCGATGGTACTTGTTTCTGTAGTTTCAACAACCGGAGTTTCAACAGTTGAAATAGCCGCATCTTCGTTTTTCTTTGCTTTTTTAGCTTTTCTTGGAAGTTTTTTAGGCTTTTCTTCAATTGTTGTAGGGTTAACCTCTTTAACTATTTCCGGTTCTGGTGTTACCGTTTGTTCAAGCGCTTGTTCTGAAGAATTAGTAACGATTTGTTCTTCTTGCTTGTTTTCAGCTCCGGTATTATTTTCTTTGGATTTATCAAATTTATTGTTTTTGTTTTTATGGTTATTTCTATTTTTGTTGCGTTTGTCATTTTCTCTTGTCGCAACAACAGAAGGATTTTCGACTTGAATTTCAACTACTGATTCTTGAACTTCTGTGTTTTGCGGTTCTTCCGCAGTGTTTTCCGAGTGTTGTTGAGCTTTTTTGTTATTAGCATTATTTATCGGCATTTTTATTTTAGCTTGTTTTGCGCGATATTCGCCTTCTGCAGTAGGTGTTGCGAAATTCAATTCGTTCATGAAGTATCCGCTTCCTTGGCAGTGTGGACAACGTTTAGTGAATATTTCAGATAAACTTTGGCCTTGTCTGTGACGAGTCAATTCAACCAAGCCTAAATCAGAAAGCTGGCCAACTTGAGGTTTTGCCTTGTCTGCTTCAAGTGCAATCTCAAGTTCTTCCATTATTGCTAATTTGTCTGCACGAGAAATCATATCAATAAAGTCAATGATAATCATTCCGCCGATATTACGTAATCTTAATTGACGTGCAATTTCGTGTACAGCTTCTAAATTTGTTTTCAAAATAGTTTCATCTTGTGTGGCAGAACTAATAAATTTGCCGCTATTTACGTCAATAACCGTTAATGCTTCGGTTTGTTGAATAAATAAGTATCCTCCGGATGGCATGTTTACTTTTATATTAAGTGCTGCTTTTATTTCTTTATGAATATCATAAGCAATTAAAAGTGGCTCTGTGCCTTTGTATAATGTTACATTAACGTTTTTGGCCATGTGCCAGTTTTGAAGAATATTTTGTACTCTATTAAGCGCAAATGCTGTATCAACAACTATTTCGCGAGTATCCTCAGTACAAGCTTCTCTTATTACTCTGTACAATAAATCTTGATCTCGACAAAGCAAATTTGGAGGGTCAAGTGTTTCAGCAGCAGTAACAATATTGTTCCATTTTTCTAAAAGAACTTCTAAGTCTTCTTGTATATCAGCCTCTGAAACTCCTTCTGCTTCAGTTCTAATGATTACTCCGACTCCAACCGGTTTTATTAGATTAACGATAGCTTTTAGACGCGCGCGCTCACGTGAATTCTCAATTTTTTTACTTACATTTATTCCTGGCTCATGCGGCATTAAAACCAAAAATCTGCCCGGTAAACTTATTTCAGTAGTTACGCGAGGACCTTTGTGTCCGGTTGGTTCTTTTACTACTTGTACAATTAATTTTTGTTTTGGAGAAAGTTTATCTTTAAGTGAGCCTTTACCCATAACATCTTGTGCATGTAAAAATCCCATTTTGTCAGTACCAACATTTACAAATGCAGCATCTATACTTGGCAAGATATTATCAACCGTTGCCAAATATACATCACCTAACAATACGTCGCCTCTGTGGATAAAGAAATCCGTAACCTTGTTTCCTTCAAGAACTGCAGCAATATTGTCACGTTCCGCGATTATAATTTTTTGTTCGTTAGCATTTTGTTTTTGTTGTTTGTCATTATTTTTGTTGAAATTTTTTCTGTTTTTGTTGTAATTACCCATAATAAAAATAATCCTTATTTAAACTTATAACTCTTGCATATTTTCGTCAAAGAATTTTGTTCTTGTTATTCCAAAGACTACTTCCGGAGCTATTAAATTCATAATAACATCACATCGGACTGCCGGAATCTCACTTCCTTGACCGGTTTTCAACACTATGAACAGATTTTCGTTTTCAAATCTATATGATTTTATTGACTTTTTAATATCTGTTTTTTTGAGAATACCTTTTTTGTTCTTCTTTTCGATAAAAATTTGTTCGCAAGATAGAACCTTTTCTGTATCATACTCTAAATTTTCAAAATCGTAAAGATGTTTTTTATTTTTTGATAAAGAAACTTTATATTCCGCCCAAGCTGCTGTATTATCTATTGCTTTAAATTGTTGTCCGCGTTGTGTTATTTCAGTAATTTCTTTAATGATACATTCTTTAGGTAATACTTTTTCTAATCTATTTTTCAATTCAGGAGGTGTAATATTATCGAAAATATCTATATCAATCAATTCACAATCACTTTCGGCAAACAAAGGTAGCGCAACTCCCATAGAAATTTTCATTGTAGGGTTAAAACCTTGAGAAAATGCAACATCAAGATTTGAACGTTTTATAGCTTTAAAGAACGTGTTTTGCCAATCTAAATGTGAAAAATATTTCAAAATTCCGCTCTTGGTGAGTTTTATCCTAAATTTTTTGGCAAGTGAATTGTCACGAACTTTTGAATTTTTAGTTGCAGTTAGCGGATTATAGTCTGATGTGAATTTGTCATCATTTATTTTTTTAACATTAAGATTTTTGCAAACACCACAGTTGACGCATTTTTGTTGACAAGTCGGTTGCAAAATCATTTCTGAATGGTTTTGAATATTCATAGCTTGGTTATATTCGGATATAAACCAGGCTTTATTAATTCCGATATCTATAAAATCCCAAGGTAACGGTTTAGAGAGATTATATTGCGTTGAGGCAAGAGTTGCAAGATTTATCTCTAATTCCTCAGCAGTTCTTTGCCAAGTTTCAAGATTGAAATATTCTCCCCACGCGTCTAAGTAACAACCTTTTTTGTAAAGTGCTTCTATGTATCGGTTTAATGCCAAATCGCCTCTTGTTAAAACCGCCTCTATTCTTGAAACTTCTTGTTCGTGGTAGTTGATTTTTAATCCTTTAATGCTTTTGGTTTTATCTCGTAAATGATAGATATGTTCAGATACCTTTTTTAAATCCATTTGAGGACACCATTGAAAAGGTGTAAAAGGTTTTGGTACAAATATCGAAAGTGTGCAAGTTATCTCCATTCCATGCGATAAATTTTTTTCTTTTTTTATTTGTTTGCATCGGAATTTCATTCTGTGCAAAAGTTCAGCCATTTTATCCATATCTTCGATTGTTTCAGTCGGAAGTCCGCAGATAAAGTAGAGTTTAACTTTTGACCAGCCGTTTTCATATAACGTTGTTATAACATCTAATATTTGTTCATCTGAAATGTTTTTTTTGATAACATCACGAAGTCTTTGGCTTCCGGCTTCGGGCGCAAGAGTCATCGTTGATTTGCGAACACTTTGGACTAAATTTGCAAGCTCAAGGTTAAAGCCGTCAATTCTTTGACTTGGCAAAGATACTGATATTTTTTTATCGTCAAAGTCTTTCGCTAATTCTTTGATTACATCATTAATGTTTGTGTAGTCATTTGAGGATAGTGATAACAAAGAATATTCTTCATAACCAGTATTTCTGATAAGTTCTTTTGCTATTTTAACAATGTCATTTGCCGGTCTTTCTCTGTATGGTAAAGTTACGTGACCCGGTTGGCAAAATCGGCACATTCTTCCGCAACCACGTCTGATTTCAACAACTGCTCTGTCATGTACAGATGATGAATAAGGTATCGGATATGATTTCAAGGCACTTTCATACGTCAATTGTGCAACTCTTTTTCTTACGCTTCCTCCGGTACATAAAGACCATCTTCCCGAGTTTTCGTCAGCACAAAGCGCTTTTATTCTTTCTTTGCGTGGTTGACCTTTTGTTTGGTTAAGTATTTCACAAATTTCAAGAATACTATCTTCTCCATCACCTATTGTAAAAACATCAATAAATTCAGCGATAGGCAAGGGGTTAAACGTACATGGTCCACCGGCAATAATTATAGGGTCTTCATCACTTCTGTCTGCGTTTTTGTAGGGAATACCTGACATTTCAAGCATCTTTAAGACTGTAGGATATGACATTTCATATTGGAGAGAAAATCCAACCGCATCAAAATCTTTGATAGGTTTTTTCGATTCTAACCCATACAAAATGTCTGGTTTAAAATCCGGTTCTGGTGCATAAACTCTATCCGCCATAAAATTATTTTGTTTATTTATTTGTTCATATAAAACTCTTAACCCTAAATTGCTTATTCCAATTTCGTATTTATCTGGAAATGCAAGTGCAAAACGGATATCGGCCGAATCAAAATCTTTGTTGTATGATAAAAATTCCCCTCCAACATACTGATACGGTTTATTACATTTATGCAAACTTTCGTCATAGTTCTCAAAAAATTGGCAAGACATGATTTATGCTAAATCCTCCGGAAAATATTTGTCAATCTCTATAATGGTACCATCAAGAGTATTTTCTTCGAATGATTTAATAAATTTGAATAAATCTGCATTTGGAACGTCATAATTGTACAATACAGTTTCGTTATTAATAGTTCTCATTACTCGTACAATGTAATGGCAGCCTTGAGCATATTTCAAAAGATGTTCTTTATTGAATTTTTTGCCGTTAGAATCTTTATCAATGCGAACATAGTTAAACCCCGCATAAAATTTCACTTGCTCATTTTCAACCGGAGGCAAATCTTTATTATGTCTTGAAAAAATGCTTGTAACTTTGCGATTTATATCGTCACTCATAAAAATCTCTCTAAAATTTGGTACACATTTTATTTAACACTATTTTATGTGTTTTGTCCAAATGTTAAGAAATCTTTGTTAACTATGCGTTTTCTTTCAAATATTCAATAATATCAAGAGCTAATTCTCTGCGTAAATCGTCCGGAGCTAAACGTAAATATTCCATGGCATGCGAAACTTTAACGTTTTTATCATACCAACGTCTTAATATATAATTGTATTGTTCTTCCAACGACATTTTAAAGTCTACGTCCTTGAGTTTGTCAATAACGTATTCTGCGCACACAATCTGTAGGCTTTCTTCTGCTTGTTCCCATTGCATCACAGCACAACTCACTGTCGGATCGATATCATACCATCTTTGTTTCGTATTATTCATGCTTATAATGATATCATTTTTTAAAGTTCTGTCAATATCTTTAAGCTGCTGATTTTAAATAGTCCAAAATGCTTGTAGAAACAATTTTTTGTGATTTTAAAGGTAATGCTTTTAGATAATCAAACGATTTAGAAATTAACTCGTGCTTATCATACCAGCGATTTTTAGGGTGTACTTGTGCTTCACTTAATGCCAAAATGTTTTTAATAATGTAATCTTCGTGCATGTTGTCAATTTCTTGCAAAATTAATCTTGCACAGTCCACTTGTTTTGGAAGTTCTTCCATTTCGATCATGCTAATTGCCATGTAAACTGTAGGATCGAGTTCATACCATCTCATCGTACTTTCCTCCGGCTTGTAAATCTGTAACTTATATAATCCCAATTAACTAATATTATATTACCCAAAATAATTAGATTTATAACATGATTGGTAAATGTTTGTAATATTTTTGAAATTAATTAGGCTTTAGGTATAATTTAATTATGAAGAAGATATTTTCAATAATTTTGGTTTGCATATTCATATTAGTTAATACATCTGTAGTAAATGCCGAAGTTATTAGGGGCTACGCTGAAAAAGTTGATACATATAAACAGATGGAAGAAGAGTTATTTACCGGCAAAGAAGAAAAACTTGATAAAAACGATATAATAAATATGACTGTCTCACAAGTTTTAGATTCAAACTTAAGTATTGAAGGTGATGAGTTTTTTGCAGAAGTTACCGGCGATGTCATAGGTGATAAAGGTATAATAATTCCAAAAGGTACAATTGCCCATGGTAAAATTATTGAAAAAACAGAAGCAAAACGCCTTGGTAGGCCGGCAAGTATTTCTTTAGATTTTGATTACTTAATTACACCTGATGGACGTGAAATTCCTATTGAAGGACGCATGTCAACCAAAATGCATCCAGTGGTTCAGACAGCTAAAATTGCGGCACAAGATGTAGGATATACTGTCGTCGGAGGTGCCGTAGGCGGTTTTATGGCGCTAAATTGGATGGGGATTGAGGCTGCGATTGCATCACAAGGGTATACTATTGCAGGTGGTGCTGCGGCCGGTGGTGTTATTGGTTTGGGCATGGCTTTAATGCGCAAAGGAAGCGATGTTTTAATAGCCCCTGGGGATGAAATTCGAATAAAAGTAAATAAATCAGTCACTCTTCCGGTTTACCGTACAGAAGCATTGATGCAACACGAACTTTTTTATCCGGGGCTGGAGGTTAATATAACATCTATAGAACACGAAAAAGATCCTTTCGGAGAATTGAACACAATAACTTTAACGGTTTTGATTTCAAATATGTCTGACAAGGTTTTTTCAGGACTTGATATGGCGTTGGTAAATGATTACAATGCTGTATTTAGCCCGTCTGTATTTGGTGATACAAAAATTCTGTTTAAAAGGCTCAATCCCGGTGATAAAACTATTGGCAAAATTTCATTTGCAGTAGATAATATACACCGAAATTTTTGGTTAACATTTTATGATAAAAGAACAAAAAAACCGTTAGCTAAAATATCGGTTGATAATGCTTATAAAACGGTTTCAAAACGTGTAAAAAAACGTAATGATAAATTCCGACGTCAAAATACTGATTACAAAAAAGATGAAGTTGATTTATTTGACATTGAATAATTTAATAAAAAAATGCTTGCAATTATTATTTTTTGTGTTACATTATTAGTAGTATTTAGTAAATGTTAGAAAGTAGGAATTCATGGTCTGTGGTAAATTAGAAATTGATATTTTAAATGCATTTTGGAATATTTCTGCACTTGATGAAAATAAAAATATATCAATTCAAGATATAGTTGATTTTTTGAGCTCTCAAGGAGTTGAAAGAGCATATACGACAATTAAAACCGTAATGGATAGATTGGTTACAAAATCTATTTTAGTTCGTTACAAATCTGGTAAAAAATTCTTTTATAGTGCAACTATGTCTAGAGAAGAAATGGCATTAATGGCAGTTAATGAGGTGTCATCGCAATTCTTTGGCGGCAACATGGTTTCAATGATTAGATTTATTGAATCAAAATGTGTGTCTGATTTGGTTTAATTTTTTATGAAATATATTTTTAAAGAAAGTCGAGCCAGAGTTGCAAGTCTTGTCAGATTTGTTCTTATTGGTGAACTGTGTGTTAGAGAGGCTATATTGAAATTCCCGCCGGATACTGAAGATGCAAGTATTGATGCAGCTTATCATGCGCTTGTTCATTATGAGGCGGATGAAGATTTGCGCAAACGAGATTTATTATATAAAGAAGAACAAGACGATTATTTGGAAATGATTGCAAATACACTCGAAAAAGGTGACGATTTACCCCAAAATATTATCGCAGCATATAAAAAATACTACACTGAAACTTCAATCCCGCACGAAAAATCAAAATCCGGCATTTTAAAAAGTTTTTTGCGCTATTTGAATATTTCGTAAAATATTGCCTCTTTTCGTTCGTTGTGTATAATATTTTATATGGCAAAAGTAAAATCAAAATGGATATGTCAAAATTGTGGTTATGAAACCGCGGGGTATCTCGGGAAATGTCCCGAATGTTCGTCTTGGGGTAGTTTAGTTGAGGAAGTTCAAACAACCGGTCAAAATAAAATTGCGCAAGAGTTTTTGAATACAGAAAAGCCCGCACTTTTAAAAGATATTGAACTTGATGATAAAGTTCGCATAAAAACAGAAATTTCGGAATTAGATCGAGTTTTGGGTGGGGGGTTTATTCAAGGTTCGCTTGTTCTTTTGGCGGGTGATCCCGGTATTGGTAAATCAACGATTACCCTTCAAACTTGTGGCAAAGTTTGTGATGCTAACAAAAAAGTTTTGTATATTTCAGCTGAAGAAAGTGCTCAACAAATAAAATTGCGCGCAGACAGATTGGGTATAAATTCGGATTTCTTATATATTTATCCGCAAACAAATTTGGAAAATATTAAAAAACAAATTGATGATATAAAACCGGAATTTGTTGTTGTTGACAGTATACAAGCTGTGTATTCTAATAACGTAGAGAGTTCTGCGGGTAGTGTTTCTCAAATCAGAGAGTGTTGCAATATATTGATGCACATTGCTAAATCTAAGGGGATTACTACGGTTGTTATCGGTCACGTTACAAAAGAAGGTAATATTGCAGGCCCAAAAATCCTTGAGCACATGGTTGATACGGTTATTTATTTTGAAGGGGATAAGTACAAGTCCTTTAGAATTTTACGTTCAATAAAAAATAGATTTGGTAACACTTCCGAAGTTGGAATTTTTGAAATGTGCGAAAGTGGTCTTTCTCCGGTTACTAATCCAAATGAATTGTTTTTAAACGAACGCTCGCACGTGTCAGTCCCGGGTAGTGCAATAATTGTTACAAATGAAGGTACACGACCGTTGTTAGTTGAAATCCAAGCGCTTGTGGGTACTTCGCCATATCCTTCACCAAGACGCGTTGCAAATGGTCTTGATACAAGTAGAATGCTACAAATTTTGGCCGTTCTTGAAAAAAGAGTTGGATTAAATTTGTCAAAACAAGATGTTTATGTAAACGTGACCGGTGGGATTGATGTAGACGAACCTAGTGCCGATTTAGGAATTGCAATGGCAATTGCGACTTGCGCAAGAGATGTTGTTGTTGATTCAAGTACTGTTATAATTGGTGAAATCGGATTGTCTGGAGAAATTCATCCGGTAAATAATATTGAAAAACGCTTAAACGAAGCGGTTGCATTAGGTTTTAAAAAGGCCATTGTCCCTTATGTAACCAATTTCGAATATAAAAATTCTAAAATTGAAATTATCCAAGTTAAAAGATTGATAGATGCAATTACGGCTTGTATATCTAAGCCTGTTTCGTAGTTGCAACACCTTTTGCATCTCTTATTATGTATGGTCGAACAAATGACCATGTTCCATACATTGATGCCAAAAGACCCGCAGCCATTGTCCCTTTGAATAATTTTGGGTATTTTGTTTTGTTTATTAATCCGGCAAGAGTAACAAGGGTTGTACCGCTCATTATGCCTAGGTAACCCTTAAAAATTGTGCGCGGAACTAAAATCGTATCTGTCATATCTGCAGAATTTTTTACATTTTCGTGAAATTTTTCCAAAATCCCTATTTTATGATTTTGTTGCGTTGCAGTAAAATGTACTTGCGCTATAGCTGTAATTTTCATCTTTTTCCCTAATTAGTCTGGGATATACTCAAATATATCCTGAATTTTACAGTCAAGAGCATAACACAACTTGTTTATTGTTTCAAGTTCAATTGTTTTTGTTTTGTCATGATAAATTCTAAATACAGTCACGTGATTTAGACCGGCTATACGTGCAAGCTCAGCCATATTCATTCTTCTTAAACCCATCATTATAGATAATTTATTTTTAATCATATACCGAGTTTAACATTTAACTTTTGTTACGGTTATATATTTTATATATTGCAAATAATATTATATGAACGTATAATAATATTGTAATATCATTTAATATTGGAGGTTATATGAAAAAAGGATTTACGTTGGCTGAAGTATTGATAACGCTTGGTATTATTGGGGTTGTTGCTGCATTAACACTACCACAATTAATCGCTCATTATAATGATATGGTTATAATTAATAAGGCGAAGAAAGTTTATTCAACAATAACTCAAACGCTACAAATGGCACAAGTTGAAAATGGTACAATTGGTGAAAATTCGGGTTTTTATTCAAAAGTAAAATCCGTAAATGATATAGCTAAAGATTTTGCTAAATATAATTCGGGTAGTAAATATTGCGCACCATCCAGCAATAGAAATGAGTGTAAATATGTAAATTATTTTATAAAATCTGCACTTAAAACAAGTTCTGGAGGCTCTATTTATGGAAATACTAATCCATCAGTATTGTTAAGTGATGGTACAGTGCTTTATTTTACATCGCGAAATAGTGGTTGTGATGATTATCTTGCTTCTGGACCATTATTGGATTCTAATGGTGAGCATCAATATGATGAAAATGGAAATATTGTTGTGTGTAAATCGGTACGAAACGATTGTGGAACAATTATGTTTGACGTAAATGGTGTAACTCCGCCAAATCAGTTTGGGCACGATGCATTTGAAGTAACTGTTTTTAAAAATTCCATTACTCCAAATGGTTACTGGGATAATTATGGTTCTACATCATTAAAAAATATCCTTGCCGGGAAAAAGAATCCATTTGTATATTATAAATATAAAAATTAAATTTTAACTATTTTTTAATAATTCAAGAGGGGTAACCCTCTTGATTAGTTTTTTTGTTGGTGATATAAATAAACTGTTATAGTTTTACAAAATAAGAAGGAGTAAAAACTTATGGTAAAAGTAGCAATTAACGGATTTGGTAGAATTGGCCGTAACACATTAAGAGCCGCTATCAGAGAAGGTATTTACAACGAAATTGATTATGTAGCAATTAACGACCCTGGTCTTACACCTGCTAATGCTGCACACGTATTCAAATATGACTCAGTTATGGGTAAATTTGATGGTACTGTTGAAGTTGCAGAAGACGGTCTTGTAATCAATGGTAAAAAAATTAAATTCTACGCAGAAAAAGACCCTGCAAATCTTCCTTGGAGAGAGTTGGGTGTTGAAGTTGTTGTAGAATCAACTGGTTTCTATACAGATGCTGAAAAAGCTAAAGCACACATTACTGCGGGTGCTAAAAAAGTTATCATTTCAGCTCCTGCTAAAAACGAAGATAAAACTATCGTTCTTGGCGTTAACGAAAATGAATACGATCCAGCAAATCACAACGTAATTTCAATGGCATCTTGTACTACAAACTGCTTAGCTCCAGTAGCTAAAGTTTTGGATGAAAAATTTGGTATCGTAAAAGGTTTGATGACAACTGTTCACTCTTATACTGGCGACCAAAGAATTCTTGATGCTGGTCACAAAGACCCACGTAGAGCTCGTGCTGGTGCTTTGAATATCGTTCCTACAACTACAGGTGCTGCTAAAGCTGTTGCTTTGGTATTGCCTCAATTGAAAGGTAAATTGAACGGTTTCGCTATGAGAGTTCCTACTCCAGACGTTTCAGTTGTTGACGTTGTTGTAGAAACTGAAAAACCTGTTACAGTAGAAGCTGTTAATGCTGCTTTGAAAGAAGCTGCTGATGGACACGTTCTTTGCTATTCAGAAGAACCGCTTGTATCTTCTGACTTTATCGGTTCATCTCAATCTTCAACTGTTGATGCTGCATTGACAATGACAATGGGTGACAATATGGTTAAAGTTGTTTCTTGGTATGATAACGAAATGGGTTATTCAACAAGATTGGCTGAAACTACTAAATTGGTAGCTTCTAAATTATAATTTTGAATCTCCAGATTATAGAAGAGCTCGATAGAAATATCGGGCTCTTTATTTATTTTAGTAGTACGTAGTAGATAAAAAAAGCCTCTGTTCAAACTAAAACCGAGTAAACAGAGGTCAATTGAGCAATCAGAAGAGTTGAGGATTTACAATTTTATGATAGAACCCCACACTCAAAATTTCATTATGAAAAAGACCTATTTTTTGCATAAAAAAATTGTCCCTAAGAATTAGAGACAATTTTTATTGGTAATTATTAAATTAATAATTAATCTTTCAAGAATGTTTCGTAGTTACGAGCCAATAAGTGCGTTCTAACTTGATTGATTAAATCAAGTGCAACCCCAACCATAATGATTAGAGATGTTGCGCCAATACCTTGTAATGTTGTAATTCCGGTTATATGGCTTGCAAATGAAGGTACAAGTGCAATAAAACCAAGTGCAAAGGCTCCGATGAATGTTGTTTTAGTCAATATTCTATCTAAAGCTTCTGCTGTAGGTTTTCCGGGTTTTATACCTGGAATTGAAGAACCATACTTTTTGAGGTTATCAGCAATATCCTTAGGCTGCATATTCGGCATAATTGAAGCATAGAAGAATGTTAATGCAACAATTAATGAAAAATACAAAATGTAATATACTGCACCATCTGGGCTCATAATTTGATTCATTTGGACAATAAAGTTCTTAACTGCTACAGATTTGAAATCAGCTTGACCAACTATGCTTAAAATAGTTGATGGGAAAAGTAATATTGCAATCGCAAAGATAATAGGCATTACGCCTCCAGGATTAAGTTTAAACGGAATAAAAGAATTCATGCCGCCATAAATTTTGTTTCCGACTTGTCTTTTTGGATTAACAATGATAACCTTTCTAACTGCTTCTTGCATATATACAATGAAAACCATAGTAACAAAGAATATTGCAAGAAGAGCTAACAAACCTAACTGTAACATTGCGCTATGTGTGATTATTTCTGCAGTTCTTGAAGCATAAACCGGAATACCCGAAATTATGCCGACAAAAATGATTAAAGAACCGCCGTTGCCAATGCCTTTTTCGGTAATTAGTTCTGAAATCCACATAACTAGAACTGAACCTGCCGTAAGAACAAGAATTGAGCTGATATAAAACATTATATGATTTACACCGCCAGTTATTGCTCCGGGAAGGTGTCTTAAAAACAGCATAAACACTAAAGACTGGAATGCTGCCAAAATTACCGTAAATACTCTTGTGTATTGTGATAATTTACGACGGCCAGCCTCTCCTTCTTCTTTTTGTAATTTTTCCAATTGTGGAATTACTACAGAAACAAGTTGGATAATAATTGATGCTGTGATAAAAGGACCAATCCCAAGGGCGAAGATAGATACATTGCCCAATGCTCCGCCTGAGAATAAGTCTAAAAATCCAATAATATTGTTTCCTTGTGCAATATTAGAAAATACGGCGTTATTGATACCATATAAAGGCATTTGAACACCAAGTCTAAATGCTGCAATCATTAGAAACGTAAATATTATTTTTTGTTTTAATCCCGATGCTTGCCACATAGAAGCAATGTCCGCACCGGTTGGCATTTTGATTCCTTGAGCCATTATACTAATTCAACCTTTCCGCCTGCTTTTTCAATTTTTTCTTTTGCTGATGGTGTAACGTATGCTGCTTTTACAGTGATAGCAGTTTTGATTTCACCATTACCAAGAATTCTCAAACCATCTGCTGAAGGATGAGCTTTTCTTGCAGCTTTAAGAGTTTCTAAAGAAATTTCTTTCATGTTTAATGCATCAAGTCTGCCAACATTGATAGCTTCATATCTTAATCTGTTAATTACTTGGAAGCCTTTCAATTTTGGCATTTGTCTGTAACCTGGCATTTGTCCGCCTTCAAAACCTCTTTTTGCAGAGTTACCAGAACGTTGGCCTTCACCATTGTGACCGCGGCAAGATGTTTTACCGTGACCTGAAGAACGGCCTCTTCCTACTCTTTTAGTGCTGTGTGTAGCACCTTCAGCAGGTCTCAAATCTTCTAATGTTATTGTCTTAGTCATAATATTTTTACCTCTTTATTATTTTTTATAAACTATTCAACGATTTCTAACAAATGAGAAACCTTATTTACCATACCCATAATAGTTGGGCTGTTGTAGTGCTCAACAACTTGATCTTTTTTAGTTAAACCAAGACCAGCAACAACTCTGCGTTGTGCTTCTGATGAGCCTATTAAACTTTTTACAAGTTTAATTTTGATTTGTTTATTTTCATTTTTAGTCATGATTTTATTCCTTTTTATTATCGTATTTAACACTTACTTTCAAATTAGCCGATTGACTAGTTTAAAAGTTCAGCCATTGTCAAGCCACGTTTTTTAGCAACTTCATTGAATGGTCTAAGAGCTTTAAGAGCTTCTAAAGTAGCATTAGCAGCGTTTAAAGGTGCTTTTGAACCTAATGATTTTGCCAAAATGTTTTCAATACCTGCAAGTTCAAGAACTAAACGAACTGCACCACCAGCGATGATACCAGTACCTTGAGAAGCCGGTCTCAACATAACTGCACCAGCACCTGATCTACCAGTAATTGGGTGTGGAATAGTTGTTTTGAAAATAGGTACTGTAATAAGATTTTTTCTACCATCAGCAATTGCTTTTTGAATAGCAATGATAACTTCAGAAGCTTTAGCACAACCAACACCTACTTGGCCTTTTTGGTTACCAACGATAACGATTGCTCTGAAGCTTAATTTTTTACCACCTTTAACAACTTTTGTTACGCGGCTAATTTGAACAACACGTTCAGTCCATTCAGATTGTGGTTTTTCTTCCACAGTTTCAATTTTTTGTTTTCTACCACGACCACGTCTGGCAGGCTTTGCATCTTCGGTTGTTTCTTCAACAGCAACT
>JAZSRN010000007.1:0-30030 GCA_045538535.1 Candidatus Gastranaerophilaceae bacterium
GAGTTGTTAACAGGTCTTGTCTTCCTAAGACCGCTTGGCCTCCGACATGTGGAAATTATGGCATACAAGCGTGTAATTACGACAAAGACTATTGGGTAGGTGCAGTAAAACAATGCGGCGGTACAGACAAAATGCCAAAAGCAGCAGATTTAGCGAAAATAGCATCGTTATTATATGAAGGCAACCCAATAATTAGTACAAGCGGTACAACAATCAATCTCACCTACAACGGCCAAGCCTCCTCTCTCGGCCTCCCAGAACCTCCCTTCTATTTGTGGTCTGGTGAGGAGAGCTCGAGTAATTACGCGTACTATATGTTCTTCTACTCCACGGGCACGGATTGGAACTACGACCCCCGCAACACCCGCGTCAACATAGCTGTGTGTTTGGGTGATTAACTTGGTTACAAATGTGTCATCGCGGCCTTTGTGCCGCGATCTGTACTCACCGACATCGTCATGCATTCTCCTCCTATCGGGAGAGACTCAGTATTGGTATCTTCCCCTCTCCAACGGGAGAGGAAAGAACACTTGACGAGTACACGAGTCAAAAGTGTTCAAGGTGAGGGTCAAGCTTTTTTAAAAAGAAAAAAGGGGATTCTGAAACAAGTTCAGAATGACAGTTGAGGCAAGTAAGGTGGACTTTAGTCTAAACACCATCACCCCCTCACCAAGAAATTCAAGTTTTCGCAAGCTCAAACGGAATTTCTATCCTCTCCCCCAAGGGGCGAGGGGAATTTATTTGCAACAAAAATTGCGCGTCTTACATTTTTTGCGTTAAACGTGTCTTCGGTTGGTGTCATCAATGGCTTTGCCATTTTGCCACCAAGCCTCCGCACTCCGCAAAAAATGCGCTTGGCGCGATTGTCTTGCTCGCTCGCGTTAAACGGCAATTCCGCATTTTGCTTTTTGGACTTTATCCAATCGCAAAACTGCACCAGCCTCCGCTCGCTCGCGCTCGAACGCAAAAGGCGTTCTCATCGCTACCAATCACTGAATTAAAAGCAAATAAAAACGAGCCAAAAGGCTCTATTTATTTGCAACAAAAATTGCGCTTGGCGCGATTCGAACGCGCGACCTATCCCTTAAAAGGAAGGACTCCGTTGGCGCACAACAAAACAATTGAGTATTGTTTTGTGTTACAAAATACGAATAACCTATCTCATACAAAAAAGCCAATGGAGAAGCTCTATCTGCTGAGCAGCGAAGCAGGTAGAAAAATTTGCAACAAAAAATGCGCTTGGCGCGATTCGAACGCGCGACCTATCCCTTAAAAGGGGAGTGCTCTACCTGCTGAGCTACAAGCGCAAAATGCTATTCTATTCTCTAGTGTCTTTGCAAACCTATTCGGCTCGCTTGTTTATCTTAGCAAGAACAAATTTTATTGTCAATAACTTTTTTGTATTTTTGTAAAAATGAAGAAATCGTGCAAAATACACGATTTCTTCGGCACGCTATTTTAAATTTAAATTTTTTTTCGCGCATTCAAACATTGCGTTTACAAGGCTGGTGTTTGCGTAAATATTCATCCCGTTTGTTTCTAGTACTTGGCGCATGCGTCTTTCCCACAATGTGTAGGTTTCCTCTTTATCCATTTCCAGTACTTGTGTAATCATTTGTAATTCTTTGTAATCAATCGGGATTGGTAAATTCCCTCTTAACATGTCCACTAATTCAAGGCGTTTTTTGCGCGGGAATGCTTTTAGAAAATTTACAACACTCATTTTTTTCTCTTTTAATACGTCTTTTAAATATTCAATATTTTCGTCAATTAATATTGGTTCTTGAGGAATTTTGTATTCTTCAAAGACTTCGGGTTCGACTTCCATTACGGTTGCAATTCTTTCGAGTGTTGTTCCTCTGGTTGAAAAGGGTATTGTTTCATCTATAAGATTGTAAACGTATGAAAGTGTTACGCCTATCATTTCTGCAAAATCTTTTTTGTGCAAAGAGTTTTTCTTCAAAAATTTTGACACTTTTTCTGAACTTTTTTCTTTTAAAATAGGTTTTGATTTATTCATAGCTGTTTCCTCATATTTTTTGCATTGTTACATTAATACTTTTATATCATTTTGTTAAGCGAAACATATATTACCCGACTCGACTATATTTATTTAAGGTAAAATAATAAACATAAAGGATATAACCATGAAATTAATCGTAGGACTTGGAAATATTGGAGAAAAATACTGTTTTACGCGCCATAATATAGGTTTTATGGCGATTGATAAAATCGTTATTGATGAAGGCTCTTCTTTAAAGGAAGAAAAACGACTAAAATGTTTTATGACGAAATTTAGGTTTGCCGGCGAAGATGTTATATTTATCAAACCTACAACTTATATGAATTTATCAGGTGAAGCAGTACGTGCTGTTATGGATTATTATAAAATTTCTGTAGATGATTTATTGATAATATTTGATGATTTGTCTTTGCCGTTAGGGAAAATGCGTTTTCGTCCAAACGGTTCTGATGGAGGACATAACGGGATTAAATCTGTTGTTCAACACCTTGGAACAAAAGATTTTGCGAGGTTAAAATTGGGGATTGGGCCTCAGCCTCCCATTCCTGCGGAAAATTTTGTATTACAAAATTTTACACCAGAGCAATTGACAGAAGTTAAAAAAGTTGTTACAACAACAAAAGATGCTGTCGAGTTTTATTTGAAACACGATATTCAGCAAGCACAAAATAAATTTAATTAAATAAACTAAGGAGAATAAAATGAGTGTAGCGCAAGCCGAACAATTTGAAGAAAATGAACAATATGAGGAAGCTTTTGAGGCTTATTTATCAGCTTACGAACAAAATCCAAAGGATTTGAATATCCTCGAGCGTTTGGGGCATACGGCCATGCTTCTTAATAAAAAAGATGATGCCGCAAAATATTATAGTGAAATTCTTGAAAAAGATGCAACTAATACTATGGCATACGAAATGCTTATGGATATTTATATTTCGACTGATAAATATAAATATTACGTTTGCAGAGGAAATTTACATTCTGTAAATCATCAGCTTGAGCATGCCATTAATGACTTTAAAAAAGCGGTTGCTCATGCGCAAGAAGAAGAACAAATGGTACAAGTACATTTTGTGTTAGGAACTTTGTACGAACAAACAAATAATACTTTAAAAGCTATAGATGAATATTTAAAGGTTATGAATTTTGAAAATACCAGCGAAGTTGTTTACCTCAAGCTTGCCGGACTTTACATAAAAGAAGGTGCAACTGATAGTGCGATAACTACACTAGAAAAGGCGTTGGAACAAGGTTATACAAGTGATTTGTTGAAAGAAAATCTTGCGCAATTGTATCTAAAAGTCGGGAATAATGAAAGAGCACTCGAACTTTCACCGATTGAGTTTACTAAAATTAAGTGCTTGCTCGGGTTGGGTAAATTAAAAGAGGCAAAAGCAAATTTGGATAATTTGGCTGCGGAAAATCAACAAGAGCCTAATTATCTTTCCTTAATGGCAGAATATTATTTTACGGAAGAAAATTATGAAAGTGCGTTGGAATATGTTAATAAATTCGATGAAGTTCAAAAAAATTCTCCGTTGACTTATCAAATGAGAGCTTTGATTTACGAAAACAAAAATGACGAGTTTAACGCACACTTAAATTGGGCTAAATATAATATCGTGCGAGGCAACAAAGATGTTGCAATAAATGAATATTTAATAGCGCATCAACTCGACGAAAGAGATGTTTCTGTTGTTTCTGCCCTTGCCGGTTTGTTTGAACAAAGTGGTGACAGTACGCATGCGATGGAGTTTTATGAAAAACTTTATAGGTTGGATGATACCGATAAAAATGCGCTCAAAAAATTGGCAGAATTTAGAGAAAATATTGGAGATTACAGAGGACAAGCGGATTATTTGGAAAAACTTGTAGAACTTTCACCAAGAGATTTCCTTTTGATTTTGAAAACGGCGAAGGTTTTTGAAAAGTTGAAAAATAAACCGGCAGCAGTCGAATATTACAAAAAATATCTTTCTATCGCTCCGGTTAGCGATGAATATTCGAAAATCGAAAGTCATTTGTCACAATTAGAACATACAACTATGGAAGAAGATGAAGGGCTTATCGGGGTTATAATGAAGATGTTTAAGAAGTAAGATAAAACAGAGGCGCAGCCGTAGGCTGCGCCTCTGTTTTAAAACATTTTTTATATTGGTAAGCCTCCCATTATTAAAGGCCAACAAGCCAGTAATAAAAATCCAACTACAATACCCATGACTATTATGAGTGCAGGCTCAAATGCTTTTGAAATAGCTTCGACAACTTGTTCTGTTTTTTTATCAAAAATATCTGTTATTTGTCCGAGCATTTTGCCGAGTTCGCCGGTTTTTTCGCCCGTTAAAATCATGTTCATATATGTTGGGGATAATATATGCGCCATGTTTAGTGAATCGTAGAGGGTGTGACCTTTAGCCAAATATTTTGATGTCATTTCTGCTTTGTTTTTTAATATATGGTTTTTGATTGTCGAAGTTGCCATTTCTGTGGCTTGCGTGATTGGCATTCCGCTATCATAAGCAACCGATAATACTGCAGTGTAGTTTGCAAGATTGATTATGTTTGTAAAATCGCATAGATATGGAATAGAAAGATTGAATTTGTCAATAAATTTTTCTACCGGTGAAAGTTTTGTTAGTTTGAATAATCCGTAACCTATTCCGCTAATTCCTATTATGCTTAACCACCAATATGACGACATAAATTGAGTGAAACCGAATAACATCTGTGCCATTAAAGGTAAGTCTACACCCATGCCGGTATAAAAAGCCGCAAATCTTGGCAAAACGAGTGCGCCGAAAATTGCCAGAACACCGATGATTAAAGCAATCAGTATTGCAGGATAAATAGATGCGCTAATCATTTTGTCTTTCAAGAATTTTTGTTTATTTAAAATTCTCAAAAGTCGTTCAAAAGTTTTGCTTATATCACCGGAGCTTTCTCCGGCAGCGATTAAACCGACGTATACTTCATCAAAAACGTGCACATATTTGCCAAATGCTTCTTTTAGGGTTGAGCCGTGTTTGATTGCATCGCAAAGTTTTTCGGTAATTCTTTTGATTTTGTAGTTTGGGGAATTGTCACTTAAAATTGTTAATGCTTCGATAATCGGAATTTGCGAAGATAACAATACCTCGAGTTCAGAGGTTAGCAATATTTTTTCTTCTATGCTCAAGCGATTGATGACTTTATCTCGTGATAGATTTGGGGCTTTTTGTGTTGATGTATAATCTTTATCTGAATAGACTTTTGTGGGTAGGTAACCGAGTTCTCTTATTTTTTCGCGTGCTTCGCGAGAATTTTTAGCATCAACTTCGCCATCAATAATTTTTTGTTCTTTTTCACAATAAGCTTTGTATTTGAATTTTGTCATGCTTAAATCCTATAAATTTTTATAATTTAATTCTAACAATAATTGTGAGTTGTGACATCATATTTAAAGATGATTACAATAAGATTTTATTAAAAATCATGTCTGTGCTAATATAAATTGGTAAAAACTCAAAAGGAAGGATTTGTAATGAATAAAGTTGTTGTTGGTGCTCAGTGGGGCGATGAAGGTAAAGCGAAAATTACTGATTTATTAGCTGGTCAATCTGATTTTATTATCAGATATCAAGGTGGTTGTAATGCAGGTCATACGGTTGTTGTAGATGATAAAGTTTATAAATTTCACCTCATTCCTTCGGGGATTTTATATGAGGGGAAAACTTGTTTCATCGGTGCCGGTACTGTAATTTTGCCGGAAACTTTTGAAAAAGAAGTGAATGGGTTAATTGAACAAGGTATTGATGTAAAAAATTTGAAAGTTAGCCCTTTGGCTTCTATTACAATGCCTTATCATACTGAAGTTGACGGTTATTCTGAAAGTACAGCTACAAAAGGAAAAATCGGTACAACAAAAAAAGGTATAGGGCCGACTTATACTGATAAAATGGCGCGTATTGGATTGAAAATTGAAGATTTGTATAATCCGGAAGCTTTGAGTGAAAAATTAGATGTAATTTTGCCTTTGAAAAATAAAACATTGGAAAATGTGTATGGTCTTCAACCATATTCGAAAGAATGCGTAACTGCGTTGTGCGAAAAATACGCTGAAATTTTCCGTCCTTATGTTTGTTTTGAATGGCAAGAACTTTTAGAACAACACAAACGAGACAAGTCAGTTATTCTTTTTGAAGGTGCTCAAGGTGTTATGCTTGATGTTGATTATGGTACATATCCGTTTGTTACAAGTTCAAATCCTATAGGTGGTGGTGCTTGTGTCGGTTCGGGGTATGGGCCTTGTATGATAGATGAAGTCATTGGTGTTGCAAAAGCTTATGTGACAAGAGTTGGAGAAGGGCCATTTGTTACAGAGTTGAATGATGAAATCGGTGAAAAAATAAGAACTATTGGGCATGAGTTCGGGACAACAACGGGCAGACCAAGACGTACCGGTTGGTTTGATGCCGTAACGATGAAGTATGCAGTTCTTGTTGGCGGTTTAACTTCTATTGCATTGACAAAGATTGATGTATTTGATGATTTCGATGAAATAAAAGTTTGTACTGCTTATCGTGACACCCGTGATGGTAAAATATATAAATCTTACCCTACAAATGTTTATATGCACAAGTATTTGGAACCTGTTTATGAAACACACGAAGGATGGAAAACTAATCTAACGGGTATTAAAAAATATGAAGATTTACCTCAAAATGCTAAAAAGTATCTTGCAAGATTGGAAGAACTTTTGGAAACACCTATCTCTATTGTTAGTGTAGGGCCAAACAGAGATCAAACAATTTTTAAGGAGGCATAATGACTACAATTGTTGGTATAAAATTAGAAAATCGTGTTCAAGATTCGTTAGAATTCCAAAGAGTTTTGACAGAATTTGGTTGTAAAATCAGAACAAGAATAGGGCTTCATCAAGCTGATGAGGACAAGTGCTCAAATTATGGCTTGGTTTTGCTAGAAGTTATTGATAATGCTGATGTTTTGGTTTCACAATTGGTAAAATTCGGTGAAGTTCAAACAATGGAATTTTGATATTGTTTTTGATTGATAATGCAAACTTTTGTAAACTTTGATGATTTAAACTAACAAAAAATATTATTGAGAGGTCTTGTAACTGAAGGGACGCGAAGATATGATAACGCCCGTAGATGCAAGATCTCAAAATACGATAAAAACAAGTATTTTTTATATTAATGACTTCCATGGTAAATCAATAAACATGGAACGTGCGGTTACAGCATCAAAGGTGTTCGATAATTCTAATCTTGATGGAAATGTTGATAAATTGAAGTTTTCATCCGGTGATATTATGTTGGGCGAAGTTGAAGTTACCAATAAGGTTGCAGTTAAAGCGCAAAATATTATGGGAATAATGGCTTCAGCAATGGGTAACCACGAATATGACATGCCGGACAATGTTCATAAAGTTATCCCCGATATGAAATATAGATTGCTGGCATGTAATATTAATATCGCTCCAAATAATCCTTATGCAAAAAAAGTTGAAAAATCGTATGTTCAAGAGATTAATGGGCATAAATACGGTGTTATTGGGACTTCGCCTACAGATTTGATTTCGCGCTTAAAATATAGCAGAGTGTTTGATGATTTAAAAATTGATAATATAAATGATACGATAAAAGATGTTCAAGTCGAAATTGATAAGTTAAAAGCAAAAGGTATCAATAAAATTATTTTGCTTTCTCATAACGGTTTTGGTTATGATAGAAAAATTGCGGAACAAACTGATGGTATTGATATTGTTTTAGGAGGACATTCTCATAATTTAATTAGAGATGTCGAAGTGGATTATAATTTGTTGAAATCTAAAAGTGGTGAGCCTGTAGTAATTACTCAGGCGGGTCGTGACGGCAAATATTGTGGGCAATTAGATGTTGAATTTGATGAAAAGACCGGTATTTTGACAAAAGTGCAAAATAGTGTAATTGGTACTCGTAAATTCAAGCGTAATGCGCCGGTTCGTTATATTTTTGAAAAAATATTGGGTAAACCGCGCGAAGTTGGACGTATAGCTTTTGCCCCTCCTCCTTTAGAAAACGATTTAATTGAACCTAATCCGCATGCTAATTTTGTTGTAGATTGTATTCGGGAAGAATTGGGAACGGATATAGCGTTACTTTCGGCGGCTAATGTACGTGGGCATTTTGAAAGTGGAGTTTTGGATAGTCGTGTATTAGATGAGATTTCACCATTTAGGAATAAGTTGTGTATTATTCCTTATACCGAAAAAGAAATAGTTGACGCGTTAAAATCTACTTGTAAATCAATGGTTCGTTCAAACAATAAGCCGGGCTTAATTCATCCTTCCGGTTTGAGATATGTTGTTTCAAGTTCGGGAGAGTTGAAAAGTTTGACATTTATAAATTCCGATGGGGTTGCTGTACCGATTAATGTAAATAATCCGGATCCGAACAAAATTTATCGTGTTGGGATAAATGATTATTATGCTCAAGGTAATGACGGGTTAGCGATGTTGAAAAAATATGATAAAGCTGAAAAAGTATGTGATTTTGATTTAATACAGTGTGTGGAAAATCATTTTAAGCGAACCAGAGAAAATATTATTATCAAAGACGACGGGCGCGTTACTATAGTTGATTAATTTTTTTAATATTTATCCGTCATAAAAATTTATAATTAAGCCAAAAAATGCGGTTTTATATTATAATGTTGGTAAAGAAGGATGAGATTTAAGGAGTAAGTATGTACGGAATAATTTTAGCAGGTGGTTCAGGAAGTAGGTTATGGCCGTTGTCGAGAGAACTTTATCCGAAACAATTGTTAAGTTTGAATGCGGATAATAGCCTTTTGCAGTCTACATTTGAAAGGCTTGCTGATTATATCCCGCAAAATAAAATTTTGAGTATAACAAATACTCGTCATAGTTCAAACGTCAAGATGCAACTCGGTGAGTTGGTGGAAAATCCGGTTGTTTTGTCGGAGCCGATTTCACGTAATACTGCACCGGCAATTGCGCTTTCTGTAAAATATGTTGCTCAAAATTTCGGGGAAGATGAAGTTATTATTGTTGTGCCTTCCGATCATTTGATTAAAGATGCTGCAAAGTTTATTTCCACCGTTAAAAAGGGTGAAGAACTTGCAAAACAAGGATATATTGTAACTTTTGGTATTAAGCCTAATTATCCGGAAACCGGTTATGGATATGTGCATATTTCTGAACAATTAGCGCAAGGCTATAAGGTTAAAGAGTTTGTTGAAAAGCCTGATGTTGATACCGCTAAAAAGTACTTGGCTGAGGGTACTTATTATTGGAATAGCGGAATCTTTATGTTTAAAGCGTCAACAATGTTAAAAGCAATTGATGAATTGGCACCTGAAATTTCAGCAGTGGCAAAGAATTTTGATTTTTCAAGTTCAATAGATATCCCTTATGCTGAATTTGAAAAAATGCCAAGTATTTCTATTGACTATGCAATTATGGAAAAATCAAATAATATTGCACTCGTTGTGATGGAAAGTGATTGGAATGATTTAGGGTCTTGGCAATCTATTTATGATACAAGCAAAAAAGATGGTAATGGTAACGTAATCGTGGGTAATGTTATTGATGAAGGTTCAAAAAACTCGTTTGTTTATTCTTCTTCAAAGCTTGTTGCGACAATCGGGCTGGAAGATACAGTTATTGTGGAAACAGAAGATGCTATCTTAGCTTGCAAAAAGGACAAAACTCAAGATGTAAAACATATTTATGAAAAACTGAAAAAACAAAATGATGATACGCATTTAGTACATAAAAAAGTGTATAGACCTTGGGGATTTTATAAAGTTATTGCACAAGGCGAAGGGTATCAGTCAAAAATTATACATGTAAATCCGGGTCAAAAACTTTCTGTTCAATCGCATAATTACAGAAGTGAACATTGGGTTTTGCTCTCCGGTAGGGCGGATGTTTTAGTTGGTGATGTTGTTCATAAGCTTGAACCGGGGCAAAGTGTCGATATTGCGGTTAAAGAAATTCATTCGTTGCAAAATCCTTATGATGTTGATTTGGAAATTATTGAAGTCCAAAAAGGAGCTATTCTCTCGGAGGATGATATAATTCGATATGAGGATATGTACGGTAGAGTCTAATTCTCGAGGAGTATTTTTTATGGAAAAGCGTGATAAAATTTCAAAACTGGGAATAATTATCAATATAGTTAAACGAATTGGTAGAAAAGAGGATAAAGTTATGCAGTTGGAAATGAATCATCAATTAGAGGATTTGAAAATTAATTTTATTATATTTTCAGTATTGATTTTTAGCGCATTGTTCTTGTGTGCATTTGCAGATTTTTACGCTTGTTCAATATCAGGGCTTTATAGGCCGGTAGGGTATATTGTCATGAATTATCTTATCCCGATTTTAATGGTGCACTTTGGTGCTATTTGGGGGGTTCATGAGCGTATAGAATACTTTGCATTGCCGGTTTTGGCAACGTTTTGGTTTATATTCTTGACAGTTATGCATGCTGAATATGCATACCGATTGCCTTTCTAAATTTATGTTCCGCGCATAAGGTCTGAGATTTTTGTTTCAACTTTTGCTGATTTGGTTCTTTTGGCTGGGGTTTCTTTTTGAGGTATATCTTTGAATTGAGAAAGTCCTACTTTTAGGCCACTGTTGTCATTAGTGTTAAAAATATCGTTGAAAAATAATAATATTTCGTGCATTTTTGCCTCCTTATATTAACGATACTATACATTTAAGATTTATGCCTTCAAAAAACATTGAACTTTATGCTATATTTGTTTTATAGGTAGTGAGGCGGAAAATTTGAATTCAGATTGCAAATATTATGAAAATGTGGATATGAATTTTGATAGGGCTTTGGATTTGTGTAGTCGAAAGTCTTCGTACGAAGAATTGATTATGCTTTTACGTTCAGACAAAGTTGTTGATAAGCAAATAGCCGCGCTGTTTTTAGATACTATAAAATCTTCTCAAGATGCTGCTTTATTAGTTTCAAATCTTACCGGACAAGATGGCAAAGTGCGAGAAGTTGTATCTTGTAAATTGAAAGAATTTATGGAAAATCCTAAGTTGGCATGCTTTTTTGCAAATCCAGAGTTTGCTGATATTTTTTTCGATGCAACTTTGGATATAAATGGTAATATTTGCCGAAATATTATTTCGGCGATAAAAAATTTGAAATATGAGCGTGTTTTTTGCGAAAAATATGTGCAAAAGCTTGTTAATACTACAAAATCTTTGATTTTAAAAGTTAAAGAATTTAATCTATTTGATGGAAAATATAAGGTTAATAAAGAGGTTTTTAAATTGTATTGGTGTTTAGAGGCGTTATATGAATTTATTGACTTTGTGGATATAGTTGATGTAAAATCTATCCTATCGGAGACAAAGTTGATTGATGAGTATACAATCCGCGAAAAAACGGCCAAAATCCTTACAAAAAACTTTGATGATGAAGTGTTGGTTAAAATAAAAGAGGAGTTAAAACGCGATAAAAATTATTATGTACGTCGCTTTTAGAGGATTTATATAAAGTTTTGTAAAGCTTTTAATAAAAAATATATACTCTTTAGGCAATTTTTAATTACTCAAATCCTTTATATAGATGTAAGGGATTTAAAGTTTAAGACAAGGGAAAATTAAAAGGAGACGGACAGATGGCAAGAGTATTGATTTCAATGCCTGAAAAATTTTTAGACGAAATTGATGAGGTTGCAGAAAACGAAAATAGAACAAGATCTGAACTCATCAGAGAAGCACTCAGAACTTATATGTATCGAAATCAAGTGCGAAATTCACAAAAAGCAGCAAAAAATGCAGATATCCTTGATGCACTTCTTGGATAGGCTAATTTCAAAAAGGTAAAAGATTAAAGGGAAAAATTAGAGAAATAAGGACTAGGGGAAAATGGAAAACGTAAAAGCAAACGATTATCAAATGTCATCATTAGAAGAGTATTTCGATATTCTTGACAGAGAAAACAGAGAACGTTCACAATTGATTGCGAAATCTTTGGTAAAATATCTTGAAAATTCAAAAACTACTTCTAAATATGATGTTTTGAAAAGAGCGCAAGGCTAGTAAAAACAGTACGTCAAGGGGTAATCAATAGAGCTTTTGGGGAAATGAATGGTTATGAAATTATGAAAATGCGGCTTTAATGCCGCATTTGTGTTTATATCTTTTCAAAGTTGTATGGTTCGTAAAACTACGTAATATTTGTAATCGCCCCAGTATAAAACAAGTGAAATGAAATTGTTTTCTAAATCAGTCACTTCCAAATAATTTTGTGCTTCGGGTTTTCTTTTAGAGCTTTTAAAGGTGTTGCCGACAAAATTTAGCCATTTAAGTTGCCATCTTGCTGATGGTTTCAAGTTGGCTTTTGGCAAATTTTCATCATAAAAGTTAATTGGCACAATTTGTTTATCATAAATAGGGACTATGTATTTAACTTTTCCGGCTTCTTTGAAAAGCATGTATAATTTGCCGTCTTGTTCTCTCGGAGTGAGTAAATAGTATCCGGGTTGGATGGCAATAGTTTTGAAATATAGTGGTGTTGTTAGTCTGAACAACGGATAAGGTGACCAAGTTGAAGAGTGTGTGTCAAAGTTTTCGCCAGGGTCAATGTCGTGGATATATTTTATTGTTGGTACCGGTGTATCACGATATATTTGTTCAATATCGGTATTTGCCGCTAAAACAAAATTGTTTATACATATTAATGTAATTATTGCAAATAAAATCTTCATATATTTATGTTAACGATATTTTGTGAAAAATCAATCATCCGAAAAATTGAAGATTTTCCATGGTAAAATTTTGTTATGAAAAAGTTTTTGGAAAGTTTACTTGATTGGATATATAAAAAGAGATGTTATTTTTGTGGTTCCTCAAAAGAATGCGTAAAGATGTGTTCTGATTGTTATGATACGCTTGATTTCTTACCCGTACAAATTAACAGAATTGCTGAAGGTAAAAAGATATATTGTGCCGGTGTTTATTCCAAAAATTTACAAAAAATGATAAGAGGTCTGAAATATCACGGACAAAAAGAATTGGCATATTATTGTGCAAAGTTTATGTATGAATATTTTACTAAAATAACTGATGATAGAGATTTTCAAATAGTTCCGGTGCCGATTTTTGAAAAACGTAAAAAACAAAGAAAATATAATCACATGGAACTTGTTGCGTCGGAATTTGCGAGATTGTCCGGCATGGAAGTGAATTTTGAGTTGATAAAACGTATAAAAGATACGAAGGCGCAATATAATTTGAAAAAACACGAACGAATTGAAAATTTGAAATCGGCATTTGCGGTTAATGAAAATGAATTTAAGCAAAAACGTTTGCTTATAATAGACGATATTTGTACAACCGGCGCAACTTTTGAAGAAATGATAAAAGCTTTTCGTAGCAAAGGTATTGAAGAAATTGTGTGTTTCGCTGCAACTACACCATTTGGAGATTAATATGATATTGCAAGAGTTTTCTAAATATATACAATCTAAAAACACTGAAATTGTACAAAATAAGCTTTCATCAACAAAAATTCTTTGTGAATGGATAAATTTTGTGATTAATAAAAATCCAAAAAATCATGTTGACAAAATTGTACATAGAGAAGTTATGTTAGCACAAAATCAATGTGGTGATTTTTTGATAGTTGCAAAGTCACAAACGGGGCAAACTCTTTTGAATGCTTTGTACAATTATGCGCAAAGTTATGAACAATATATTCTTTCAAAATGGCTTTTGGATAAAAAACCTTCAGATTTTTGTGAATAATTTTTTTGAAACACTACCCACATGTCGGATTTTATTTTGAATTTTAAAATTATAGAATAAAACCGAAAAGGAGGCAAAAAGATGAAGAGTGTTATTTATCAATCGCCGGTGTGTCAATTAAAAGAATTTAATAATTTGTTTATTGAGTTAACTGCAAAAAATTGTAATATGAAGTGCAAGCATTGTTATATTGATTTTCCATTAAGTAGGCATGTTAAAGATTTTATACCCATTGATAAAGTTAAGGATGCATTGATAGATACTAAAGGTGAAAATTTGGTATGTATTTACCTTACCGGTGCGGAACCTATGACCCATCCTGATTTTAACAGTATTTTAAGGCTTTGTCTTAAACGTACGAATGTTTGTATATGCACAAACGGAAGTTTTATAAACGAAAAAAAAGCTCGTTTTTTAAAACGTGTAGAAGATGAGAGTAATTATCAAATATATTTCAAATTTAGTCTTGATCATTATGATGAAGTTAAAAATGATGATGTTCGTGGTAGAGGTGCATATAGATTATGTGTCCATGCAATAAATTATTTGGCAAAATATGATTTTCATCAAATCATTTGTTGTACAAATTATTACAATTTATCTAAAGATGAGTTAAAATTAAAGTTTGCAGAAATCTTTACTGATAAATCTTTTCAAGTGACTGATGAAAATTTGCAAATAAATACTTGGTATGACAAAAATATTGAATGCGATGTTCAAAATTGGGACTGGCAATCGTTAGATTGTGAATATGGTAGGATTTTGACCTCAAACGGAATATACACTTGTCCTTTTTTAGCCAATGACCATCGTGGACGTTCCGGATCAGATTTCAAGGATTTTTCCAGAAAAAATGCCCTTGAAACTTCTTATTGCTCAACGTGTGTTAAAAATAAAAAAGCAATGTTTGGAATATAAGTGTTAAATTTATTTATAAAATAGCCCTCAAGTACATTGAGGGCTATTTTTTATGTATTTTAGGAGACTAAAAATTAACGTTGTGAATACAATTTTATTTGTAGATTTGTCAATAAAATACGTTTGTTCTTTTGATATGGTGCAATTTCAAGTTTAGATATTTCTAGGAAATGTGGATGTTTGTACAAATCTCTTAAAAAAGATTCTAAACTTCTGTAATTTGCAACCATTTCTAAATCAAGCTTGTATACAAAATATTTATCACTTACATTTCGCACAAAATTGTCGTCTGCGGGGTTAAGTTCAGTAGTTACTTTGCGGGTTTTAATTTTGTGATTTCTTAGTAAGGTAATAATTTCTTCAAATTCAAGTGTAAGTGCTGCTTCGCCTTCTAAACCGCTTTCATTAGGGATGAAAAAAGCTTTTAATAGTTTGTCGGGTTCTTTTTCTTGTTTTGCATCAGCAGCTTTCAAGTCTTCAAGTTGTCTTTTAGAGTCTTGAAGAGATGCGGTTTGTGTTTGAATTTGTTTTTGTGTCTCCGGAATTTTTTTGATATCAGGTACAATTTTTGCAACTGTAGCCGCAAAAACTACTATACCTATCACCAAAATTGCTATTCCAATTTTTAATTTCATTATATCTTTTGTATCCATTTAAAAAATCCTTATTTTTTGATATTGATTAACGGATTTCCACCAAGTGGACTCATAGGTTCATTTTTCTTTTCCTCTTGTGGTGCCGGTTGTGCTTGTGCTGCTGCTTCTTGCGCTTGCGCCATAGCTTCCGGAGATAACTCCGATTGATTCATATTTGTAATCTCGAACTTATAGTTCATTGGTTTTTCGGTATTTACAACATCGTCAATAGATTCTGTATCCATTTCTAATTTTGTAAGTCTTAAATTGTTATTAAGCATAGAATCTTTCATGCCTCGATAAAATGCATATACCTCTTTGACGTTTGAAGCTTCGCCTTTAATGTCAACTTTTGCATCATCTTTTGTAATAAAATATGTAATCCAAAGGTTGTTAGGTACAAATTCTCCTAATGCAGCATAAGAAATCAATTTTGTTCTGTTTGTTTCTAATACTCGTTTAACCTCTGCTTTTACATCAAAAGTGCTGGTTTTCTTTTGTTTGTCTTGTATTTGTGTGATCTCATCTTGAACTTTTTTGATTTCATCATTTACAGATTGCAATTGAGTGTCCAATTGTTTTGAATACATCGGAATACAGAAAAACAATGTTAATGCAAGCAATACTATCGGGATATCTATTAATAGTGCGACTTTAGCTGCCATTGCCGGAGTTACTTCATATTCCATATCTCCGACTTTAATTTTAACTGGACCTTCGTCAGCGCCTTCGGTTTCGGCTAATTCACCATTTCCAAGAACATTAAATTTCAATGGAGAGGATGTTAATTTTGTTGCCGCAATACCAATTGCTTCTAACGAAATCTTTAGGACATTTGATTGGATAATATCCAAGCTTGCAGGCATAAATTCTTGTTTTTTATGACGGTTATTTTCTAAATAACGGAGGTTTCCATCGATTTGCAATCTTTTTGCTAAGATTTCGGCAGATACATCATCAGTTTCTGAAATAATGTATAAAGAATTTGCCGGGTAGCTCATCAATGTCAATTGAGCGGATGCGTTAATTGCTTTATAAATTTCTTCACCTTCAAACGATTTTACAGCGAGAGCTTCTTCGTAAAAATCTATAACTTTAGAGCCCATCATAGAACAAATGGAATAACCATTTTGGTTGATAATCATTAAGTTCCAGCTATTGCCATCTTTAAATTGTTCTGTTGCAAGTCCGGTGTAGGCTAAACCTCTTAATATAGAAGATAATGAAACATCTACACTAACAAGAGTTGCTCCGATTTCAGATAGCGCAGTTTTGATATTATCAATTGTATTTTGTTGGATTGCAGTATAAAAAACTTTGCGAGTTTCGTTGGAAGTATGAAAATCAGATTCCATCCAACTAATTGAAGGTTCATATCTTTTAAATATGTAGGATTGTTCAACTTCGGAAGTAATAATTGAAGTTACCCCCTCATTGTCAACCATCAATTGAATTTCTTTATGTCCAAAATGAACCATTGGCAAGTTGAGGACAACATTACATTTGTGATTTAACCCAAGCTCATCAAGCATTTCTAACGTAGCTTGCTTGAATGCTTCATAATCCGAAATTTCTCTTAAAGATTCATTATAAGCAAGTGGTCTACAAGAATAGTTTTTTATTTGTTTTGTCGTTGAATCTATAGCAATTAGTTCCAAGCCAACACCTGGGGTTACTGACATGTAAACTGTTGCTTTACTTCCGCCACCGAGCTGTGATATCAAACTGTTTAAATCCATAATAGCTTTCTCTTACATTTTTTTTATCTAATCTTATTTTTATTATACAATATTATTTAAGGAAGATACAAATTTAACATAAATTTACAACAGATGTAGGAGATAAATTTAGCATGCCGCATATAATAGAAAAAATTAACAAATTAAAACGAGAAAAAAATGCAGTTATTTTGGCGCATTGTTATCAAAACGCAGAAATCGATGATGTTGCGGATTATGTAGGAGATTCGCTTTATTTGAGCCAGATGGCGGCCAAAACTGATGCAGACATAATTGTTTTTGCCGGTGTATTTTTTATGGCGCAAACCGCAAAGATTTTGTCTTTAAGTAAAAAAGTTTTGTTGCCAAATATAAATGCCGGTTGTGATATGGCAGACATGATAAACTTGCAACAATTAAGAGAGTTTAAAAGTAAATACCCTAATATCCCTACCGTTTGTTATATAAATTCTACGGCCGAGGTTAAATCTGAATGTGACATTTGTTGTACGAGTTCAAATGCTGTCAAAATTGTTGAAAGTTTGAATGCACCAAAAGTTTTATTTCTTCCCGATAGGAATTTAGGGAAATGGGTAGAAAAACAATTGGGCAACGTTGAAGTAATAACTTATGACGGTTGTTGTCCTATTCATAATGAGCTTGACCCTAGTGGAGTTGTTGAAACCAAATATTTGTATAAAGATGCTTTGGTTTTGGCGCATCCGGAGTGTAGAGAAGAGTTTTCTGCGCAAGCTGATTATGTAGGAAGTACAACGGGTATTATGAATTATGTTAAAAACAGCAACCATAATAAGTTTATTATTGCAACTGAAAAAGGTGTTATTGATAGATTGATGCGAGATTATCCGACAAAGCAGTTTTATTCAATTCATAATACTCCAAGCATTTGCAAGAGTATGAAAATGAATAGTTTGTTAGATATTTATCATTCTTTAGAAACTGAAACTTATGAAATCAATGTAGATACTGTATTAGCGCAAAAAGCAATCAAATGTATTGATAGAATGTTGGAGGTTTCAAAATAATGAGTGACTTTATTTATGGTAAAAATTCAGTTACAGAAGCTTTGCTTTCCGGCGAAAGAGAAATAAATAAAATTTTGATTTCAAAAAATTTACACAGTGATCAGAAGCTGAACAAGATTAAAGAACTTGCGCGTGAGAAAGGTATTGTGTTTCAATTCGTTGCGAAAGAAAAATTTCAACCTTATGCGGAATACAATCACCAAGGTGTTATTGCGCAAATATCACCTATAAAGTATGTAGAACTAGAAGAGTTTTTGGAAAAAGAACATGAAAATTCATCGATAGTTATTCTGGATGGGGTTGAGGATTCGCACAATCTGGGAGCTATAATCCGTACGTGTGTTTGTGCTGGTGTTGATGGCATAATAATCCCGTCAAGACGTAATGTGCAAGTAAATTCTATTGTGGAAAAAACCAGTGCCGGTGCGGTTAATCATATTCCGATTATAAAAGTTAACAGTTTGTCAAATGCAATTGAAAAACTTAAAAAATCCAACTGGTGGGTAATTGCGACAGATGCTTCTGCAAGTGATAATTACTATGATGTAAATTATACTGATATGAATTTTGCAATCGTAATGGGGGCAGAGCATGCAGGCGTTTCAAAAACTATTTTGAAGGCTGCGGATTTTATAGTAAAAATTCCAATGCTTAAAAAGTTTAATTCGCTAAATGTTTCAAATGCTTTGAGCGCTATAATCTTTGAAACCGTTCGACAAAAGTTAAGTAAGGTTAAGAAATAGAAATTTGCATAATATATCAATATAATTGAGAGTAATTATTATGGAGAGTTTAAATTAAATGAAGAATTATATTGAAAAATACGGCATACCAACAGAAGAAATTTCGGATGAAGATGTTGATTTTCACAAGTTGCAAATTCAAGAAGAGAGTGATGAGGTTCTTGATTCGGTTGAAGGCCCAAAAGTTCAAGAAAATCTCAGTTCTGTCAATACGGATGATAGTGTAAAAATCTATCTTCAACAAATTGGTAAAATTCCTCTATTAACAACAGAACAAGAAGTTGAACTTGCAAAAAAAATCTATGAGACTCAAGATGTTTTTGCAAAAAATCTTTTAGTAAATGCTAATTTGCGTCTTGTTGTAAGTATTGCCAAAAGGTATATCGGGCGAGGCTTGTCGTTTCTTGATTTAATCCAAGAGGGTAATGTAGGATTGATGAAAGCCGCAACCCGTTTTGATTATACTAAAGGATACAAATTTTCTACTTATGCGACTTGGTGGATTCAACAAGCAATTATTCGCGCAATTGCAGATAAATCAAGGATTATAAGGTTGCCTATTCACATGATAGAATCTCTGGGTAAAATTAGAAAAGTAACCCTAGATTTGACAACGGAATTAGGGCGTACTCCGACAAAACAAGAAATAGCTTATAGATTAGGCGTTTCAGTCAACAAAATTTCTTCAATAATTAAATCTGCGCAATCAACAATAAGTATGGAAACCCCGGCGACGACAAATGAGGAGTCATCCAAAATTGCCGATTTTATTGTGGACGAAGATACGATTGCTCCTGAAGCTAGAGTTTCTCAAGAGAATTTGTTCGATGATATTCGTAAAATGTTAAATCAACTTTCTCCTAAGGAAAGAGACGTATTGATTTTGCGCTATGGGCTAGATAGCAACGGTTCACGTAAAACTTTAGATGATATCGGTACACAATACGGTGTGTCAAGAGAAAGAATACGTCAGATTGAGAACAGAGCTATTGCTAAACTTAAAAAACTTTGCAAAAATAAAAAGTTAGCATTTGGCTTGAAAAATTATTTTGGCAGTTAATTTTATATATAGGAAAAAATAGATGGATGATAAAAAAGTAAAAATTGGATTAATAGGCCTAGGAACTGTAGGTTCTGGTGTTTATAAAAGTTTAAAAGATGAAAATGTAGAAATTATACAAATTGCAGTACGTGACAAATCCAAACCTCGAAATATTGAAGGTTTGGATGAGTCTATTGTTACTGAAAATGCTTATGATGTCGTAAATAATCCAGATGTCGATATAGTTGCTGAGTTAATTGGTGGTATTGAGCCAGCTTTTGAATTGATAAAAACAGCGATTAAAAATGGAAAACACGTAGTTACTGCAAATAAAGAACTTTTGGCAAAACATGGCGAAGAACTTTTTAAGTTGGCAGAAGAACGTAATTGCGTTATTTTGTATGAAGCTGCAATTGCAGGTGGAATTCCTATTATAATGCCTATCAAAACTATTTTGGCCGGTAATCATATTACAAAAATAGAGGCTATTTTAAATGGAACTACAAATTATATTTTAACCAAAATGGATATGCAAGGTGCTTCGTATGATGATGTGTTGAGAGAGGCCCAAGCCTTAGGTTATGCTGAAGCAGATCCGACCGGTGATGTTGAAGGGTTTGATGCGGCATATAAAATTACTACACTTGCTACAATTTCTTTTAAAAAGCGTGTAAAAATCGAAAATGTTTATCGCGAAGGAATAACTAAAATACGTGCAAAAGATATGCAAGCCGCTAATGAATTGGGTTATAAAATTAAACTCATTGCATCAGCATATATGGATAATGAAGGCAGAGCGGATGTAAGAGTTCATCCGATGTTAGTTTCTAAAAAATCTACCTTAGCACATATTGATTATGTAACCAATGCTGTAAGTTTAAGTGGCCATCCTATAGGGGATATTACGTTGTCCGGGCCGGGAGCCGGTGAGTTTCCAACAGCAAGTTCGGTTATTGGTGATATATTAGCAATTGTTGCTGAAATGGGAACAACTGATTATCTTTTGCCAATGATGAGATGTCATCATAACGAAACGGCGATTCCTGTAAATATTGCAGATACTTGTAACAAGTATTATGTTTCGATAAACGCTAAAAATAATAAAGGTGTAATAGGTAAAATCGGAAAAATTTGTGCAGAGAATAATATCAGTGTTGCAAGTATTATGCAAAAATGTGTTTCTGATGATAACACTGCAGATATAACGGTTATCACTGAAATATGCCGCGAAAAGGATATGCAAAATGCTATTAGCTTGATAGAACAAGATGGTAATAAGGTTGAGAGCTTAATAAGAGTTCAAAGCTGAGTGCAAAAATATGTTTTTGCATATAAAGGTTAAAGGCGCAGCCGTTTCGCGGCTGCGCCTTTCTAATATTATTTTAAAATATTTTGACAACTTCATCTGTAATAGGGAGAATATTTATTCGGTGCAAATGCTAAAAGCAGTTTTTGTTGACGAATATTAAAAATAATGCTATAATTATATTAATTAACGTTAGTTTATATGTATTATTTAATAGTAAATGAAATTGTAAATTTAAAAGAAATCGTTTTGTAGTCATTAAAAGTTTGAAGGTATGATGTTTGCAATTGTCACTGCTAGATTATTCCATGTTTGTTATGCTGCTTAACTAGCCAAATAAAAATAGTAACGCAACTATTATAATGGGTAAAAACGCAAAAATTATGCCTATTATTTGGCATATTTTAATATATTTGTTATTTAAAAACTTTGCATTAGTTATTCGTTTCTCACTGACAAGTTCAAAAACATATATAAAAAAAGTAAAAATATAAAAGAAGACATTCAAAATTGCAATCAAGAAGAAAAGATACGCAAACACAATTCCCGGGAAACCATCTTTAGGGGCAAATATGATTGGAAAAAATAATCCACATAGTAACAAAAATACTATCCAACCACAAACGGATAAAAAGTTAAAACTATATCTATTTCTAAAATTATCAAAAAACATACGTAAATATTACAAAAAAGAGAAAGGAAAAACAACTATGCAACAAACTCAAATGCTAGAATTTGACAATGAAATGAAAACTTTATCAATGGGAGTATACAAAGGAAATGAAAATTTTGTGCCAAAAGATTGGATAAAAATTGCTGAATATGACCAAAAAAAGAGCGGATTTCATGGCGAAGCCTTTTATAAAGGTGGCAAAGTTGTAATAGCAATGCGTGGAACGGAAAAAGAAGATAAAAAGGACTGGGAAAATGATATCGATATGGCAATGAAAAAACTCCCTAATCAGTATGCTGATGCCCAAAATTTTTATGAAAAAATTAAGAAAGATTTTCCTAATCAAGAAATTATTTTAACGGGTCACTCATTAGGTGGTAGTCTTGCTCAGTTAATGTCAAATAAAACAGGACATGAAACGGTTACATTTAATGCTTATGGTGTTAGAGATATTCTACAAGGAAATGTAAGAGATAATTTAGATAATATAAGAAATTATGGGCATATTGACGATAGCATTTATAATATAAATTTAAGAAATCAACTTGGGAAAATTTATTTTATTGGTTATAACAAAAATAGTGAATATGTAACAAAAGGCCCTTCTGGTGATTACTTAGTAGGTACAAAACCCTTAGCACATCATTTTATTGAAACTATGGGAGATTTAGAAGATGCCATTGAATATAAACCAAATTATTTGGAAGGACAAGTCAGTATGAATATTGATTTCAAGGATTTTGATACAGATAGAGTTTTTACAAATGAAGAAATCGCTAAAATGACCTCGGACGAATTTTTGAGATTAGAAAATTTTATAAATCAGCAATTAGCAGCCGGAAAAGTTATGCCGGAAGCGCAAGCACAACAACAAGTCCGTTCCGGTGATTTGATTTATGTAAATTCATATACACGTTCTGACGGTACTGAAGTTAGCGGTTATTATCGACGCAAACCTAACAACTAGCCAAATAAAAATAGTAACGCAACTATTATAATGGGTAAAAACGCAAAAATTATGCCTATTATTTGGCATATTTTAATATATTTGTTATTTAAAAACTTTGCATTAGTTATTTGTTTCTCACTGACAAGTTCAAAAACATATATAAAAAAGGTAATTAAATAAAATATAATATTAATAATTAATATGCCTAAAAATGTTATACCCACTCCCCAAGCGTGCGCGGAGTTTCCAATAATATATTCGCTATATAACTCGGGGCAAGTATAGACTATGAATAATACAAATACTATCCAACCACAAACGGATAAAAAGTTAAAACTATATCTATTTCTAAAATTATCAAAAAACATACGTAAATATTACAAAAAAGGGAAATGAAAAACAACTATGATATATTAAAACTTTTGACAACTTTCTAAAAAGCGAGAACAAGTCTCGCTTTTTAGAAATACTTAAGTTAAACCGCCATTATTCGCTGATATCGTTCACATTCACTGTGTTTTCTTCGGTCTCTTTTTCGTTAAACTTTGAAAAGAAGTTTTTAACTTTGGTTTTTACTGAGTTCTCTTCTTTTTCTCTTAAAGCGATTTCTTCGGCCGTCGGAATTACGTAGTTGCCGTTTTCATCTAATACCGGTTCCGGCAAATTGGCCATAAAGTCTTGGGCCATAGCCATTTCGCTTGCAACGGCCAACCATTTGAATGATTTAACCAGTGTGAGGGGTTTGGCAACATCTCCGCGCAAAACTACTTGGAATTTTGTTGCGGAATCATTATCGTAACCTTTTTCAAAAGCCGGTACCGCATCCATTTCTTCTTGTGTAATTTCTTCGCAAAATAGTGCAAAAGCTTTTAACATCAAAAAGTTTACGCCGGGTGTTGCTTTTACTACATTAACCGGGTTTAGCTGTGCTAAAGGCCCGAGGACGTTGGTAATCATAGATGCTAGGCGACCTCGTACTTTCATGTCTGCGGTGTTGTTTAAGATGTCAAAATCACCCGCAATATGTAGGCTCATTACGTTACCTAAAGATGTTATTGGGTTCAAATGGACAACACCATTTTCAAAGGTTATGAGTCCGTCTAATGTGTCGAAATGCGTTGTATCAATCGTCAAAAGTGGAGTTAAAACCGTTCCGATAGTATTTTTGAAAAATTCAGATTCTCTGATATTTTCTGCCAAAATCAAGTTTTCTAATCTGCCGAAAGGTCCAAATTGTCCGTCTTGAATTAAAAATGTCAAATCACCTTTTAATGATTTTACTTGCTCTTCAAAAGTAACTCCATTTAATTCTACATTTGTTTTGAACGCCAGATTTCCGCTCAAAGCACCCTTCATGTTGCAAGCTTGTAAAAACATTTTTTCGACGTCAATACCGGAACCTTCAAAAGCGGCTTTATATGCCATTTTTATTACGTCTGCGCTTGCGTTGCCGGAAATAGAGCCGTCAAATGCATTGGTATTTAGTTTAGACAAATTAAAGATGTTGTTTACAAATTCAAATTGTCCGTTTGTGTTTGTTGCGATAATGTTGCCGGTTTGTGCAGATTGCACAGTAAATTTTCCATTTTTTAATGTTACCGGAATATCACTAGGAGCATTTTGTTTTGCCGGTGTAGAGTTTGTTGTACTAGGTACAAATGTCATTGCAGAGTCTACAACTTTTAATAAATCTTCCAGACAAATTCGTTTTGAAATTAAATCAAAATGTCTTATGTATAAATGTGGTAATTTATTTAAATCAACAAGTCCTGCAATTTTAAAATCGTTATTGTTTAAAATAAGGTTATCCGTAAACAAATTCATGTCTCGGCCTGCAAATTCAATCCCACCTTTTTCTAAGGTTAAGAATAATTCAGGAATTGAGACATTTGTAGCTTCGAAATGTCCTCTCAAAATTGGTGAAATTAGCTGTCCAAATGCAACCAATCTTCCGGAAAGATTTAATTTTGAATTTTTAAAGCCATATAGTGTAGCGTTTAGTTCTTTTGGTAATCTTGCGGTTAAAATATTGATGTGCGGGTTGTTTGAACCTAGCCCGGCAATAGTTCCGTCAACAATGGCAATTTCTTTTTCGTTTTGTAGATTTGCGTCTAAGTTGTTGGTAATTTCAATAGGAATAGGGTTAATAAATAATCCGGTTTTTCTGATATTTAGTCTATTTCCTTTGTAAATAATTTTACCTTGAAAAATGGATTGTTTGCCTTCAAGTTCTGCAATTTTGATAGGTGATATGAAATTATTAACATCTGCAAAAATCTGCGCAATAATTTCTTGACGTTTTTTGTTACCATTTATAGAAAATTTAAACGGGATTTTGCCTTTGTATTCAATAAACGGTTCAGCGGTTTCTCCGATTAATTGTGCCAAATCCGGAGTTGCAAAATTCCCGTCAACAAATAAATTTAAATTCTGTGTTGAAATTGCATTTTTTAACTCTAAGGCCAATTTAATAATTGATGCTTTATTTACTTTGAATTCAGTTCGGTTAATCGTGAAATTATCACCGTCGATATCCAAAATTAATAATGGATTATAAATCAATGATGAAGTCTTAGGTAAATTTACTCGTAAATTTTCGTTTCTGATTTCTCCGAGTAATTTTTTGAAATCACTCGTTAAATTGAGTCCCAATTTTTCATTTGTTATTTTAAAATTATTAGTAGCATCATTCAGCCCAAAATTTGACAATACCACATTTGCAGAAACAAGAGCCTCTTTTATTTTGCCCAAAATATTAACATCCAATTCTAAATTTCCAGAAGATATATTAATAGAGTTTGCCAGATTTTTAGGTGCAAAAGCCTTGTAAATCTGAGGTAGAGGCAATGCGTCCGATTTTATATACAGTGCGATATCAGATTTGTCATCAATCATTCCGGCGAGTTTTATTTTTGCGTCATTTATTGCCGCGTAAGTGTCCCGAATTGCAAAAACATTGCCATCAAAGATTAAATTTGCGTTGATTTTTGAAATAATCAATCCGACAGTTGAGTTAGATAAAACTCCGTCACGAGCGATTATGCTGCCTTCAGAGAACAATTTCTTGAAATTAGTTTTGAAAGCGGTATTGGCTTGAAAATAGCCTTTTGCGCTGTATTGTGCTAATTCGTGTTTTACACCGACGGTGTCAAGGATACCTTTAGTTAATGTAAGTAAGTCATCAAAAAATATTTTATCTGTTTTTAAATCAATTTCTGCGAAAGGTTTTTTGCCGTAATCTAATGTACCACCAAATTTAATATTTGAATTTTGAGCTACGTAAAAATCAGTGTTAAGTTTTACGTTTGTTCCTTTGGTTTTTAATCCAATAAAACCGCTAGGCAAATCAAGTCCTTTGACTCGCATTGAGATGTCGTCTGCCGCAAAATAACCTTTAGACACAATTAGTCCGTTTTTATTGCGTATTTTTATTTTAGAAGAAATGTTTGTTTTGAAATCATAATTACGATACATCAAAACCGGATTTACAAACGGTATTTCTAATTTTTCGGCGGGATCATCTTCATTGTCGGATGTTTTTTCGCCTTTTGGAACAAAGGTGTTGATATCGATATTTGCGGCGATATTTTGTTGTTCATCGCTATATAATTTTGCCAAAGTTTTTATTTTAAGGTTTTGTTTTGTACCTACTGCAGTTGTGCGGTAACCAACGTCAAGCTCATCACCTTTTAATAACAGATAATGTCCGCTTTGAGGGTCGTCAATTTTTACTTGATAATCAAAAATTCTCGCGTTAGGAACTTTTATTTTAATCCATTCCGGATTAAACCAAGAGTTTTTTTCTTCGTCTTCAATTTTGACTTTTTGTTCTTGTCTGAATTTGCTTTCTTCCGCATTGAATAAATCTTCAACCAATTGAACCACTTTGAACTGTTTGCCGTCTTTTATATCAAGATTGATTTTTGGAGATTGGATGTCTAAACATGAAATCTTTGCAGTAAGTGTAAACAAACTAGGGATAAATAATCGTCCTTTGATAGAGTCCGTCCCAAAAAGTAACGAACCGTCCGGAAGCTTTACGGTAATATTGTCAGCTTGAATTCCCGCAGACAAATCCGGTGCTGTAATAATTTTTAAATCCGTAATGTTAACATCCAAATTCACTTGTTCTTTTGCAAGTTTTTGTACCATATCAATATATGGTGTCAAATCAACGATTTTGGGTACCACAAACAAAAATGCAGTGTACAAAGTCAATATTATCGCTACTAAAATAGAACAAGTCCAAAGTAATATTTTTTTCATTTTATATATCCCTCTATAATGTTTCCTAATCTTTATAAAAATATTTTATAACAAACAATATCATATACCAAAACTACGCACAATTTAGGGTGAAAATTTGTAACAGATTTTATTATTATTGTAGCATCCAGATTTTTTTTTCTGATACAATCTACCTTGTAGGTGTAAAATGACCAGTTATTTAACAATACATGCATATACTCCTAAAACAAATGTCTATAATAATTTTAAAAGTTCAAAAGATATAAAAAAATACCAGACAATAAATAAATATAGATATCACAAATTGGAGGAAAACGATTTAAAAACTGATATTGCGGCGTTTAGTGGTGCGGCGATAGGTACGATTTTGCCCATGCTTTATTTTGCAAAAAGACAAAATCGTAAATTTTACAATCTTAAATTTGGATTAAAAGAAATGGTTGGAATAAGTACTGGAAGTATTGCCGGAGGTGTAGCACTGGGGATTGCGTCTGGTGAAAAACGTCACACCAAACAAAAGATAAACGAAGGTGTTTTTCAGTATTTAAATGCTACGATACCACCGGTTTTGGTTGCTGTCGGGCTAAAAGTTTTGGATGTTGCAAATAAAGCGACTATGCCTAATAAAATTGGTGCAATAGCAACCGGATTGATTTTGGGAATGCCATTAGCCGCGGAATTATCAAACAAAATCAATGACCCTTATGACAAAACTCCGGATAGAAAATTAACATTTAAGGATGCATTAGCCAATATAGATGATGCTTTTGGTGCACTTGCGCTTGCAAAGGTGCCGGCTATAGATAAAATACCGTTTGAAAAACTTATTCCGGTAATTTATACGTTTTGTGGATACAGAGCCGGAGAAAGTAACTAGACAAAATACAAAAATAAGAGGTGTAATTTTACAACACCTCTTATTTGTTATTAATTAGAATTATTGTTGAGTTTGGCCTTGACGAATAATTATGCTTCCGCTAGGGCTTTGCATAAATTCCATATTTGATTGAGGGTTAGAAAGACGTTCTTTTTGGCTTTCATATTGTTGGAATTTAGCTTTTAATTCTTCTTCTTGTTGTTTTGCACGTTGTTCTGCTTGGTATTCGCGTGATTTTTCAAATTCAAAACGTCTTTGATTAATCATTTGGATGTCATGGTTTCTCATCAACCCTGCTTCGGCACCGATTCCGCCAACGCCTCCCATCATGTTTACATCAATTGCAAAAGCATTTTGTGCTGAGAAAATAACTGCTCCAGCTAATAATATCATTAATCCTACTTTTTTCATAAATCGCTCCTTATAATAACCTTTTGCACTACACCTAAGTTTATTATACCCATTTTTTACAAAAAATCAAACTTTATATAAATTTTATTTGCATTAAATTTACAATTTTGCTATAGTGAATATCGCAGAAAAGGAGAGGCAAAGAAAAATGAATAAGTATTTAGCAAAAGTATTGAGAGAGACAAAAAGAAAAAATAAAAATGAATTAGAGTATTTACAAGCCGTAGATGAAGTTTTAACTTCTCTTGCACCTGTGGTGGAAAAACATACAGAATATGAACCGTTAGCAATTTTGGAAAGAATGGTTGAGCCGGAAAGAATTGTTACGTTCAGAGTTCCTTGGATAAACGACAAAGGTAAAATTGTTGTAAATAGAGGTTATAGAGTTCAATTTAGCAGCCTTATCGGCCCATATAAAGGTGGTTTGAGATTTGCACCGAACGTAAATTTAAGTATTATGAAGTTTTTAGGTTTTGAACAAATTTTCAAAAATGCTCTTACTGGTTTGCCAATCGGAGGCGCAAAAGGTGGTGCTGATTTTGATCCGAAAGGTAAATCAGATAACGAAATCATGAGATTTTGTCAAAGTTTTATGACCGAATTATATAGACATATTGGCCAAGATGTTGACGTTCCGGCCGGCGATATCGGTGTTGGCGCCAGAGAAATAGGCTTTTTGTTCGGTCAATATCGTAGAATAAGAAATGCGTACGAAGGCGGAGTTTTAACAGGTAAAGGCCTTGAGTACGGCGGTTCTTTGGCGAGAAAAGAAGCAACCGGTTATGGTTTAATTTATTTTATGCGTGAAATGCTTAAAGAAAACGGCAAACAATGCTTAAAAGATAAAACCGTTACTATTTCGGGTTCCGGTAATGTTGCGATTTATGCAGCACAAAAAGCACAAATGTTGGGTGCAAAAGTTGTTGCAATGAGCGATTCTAATGGCTGTATTTACGATAAAGACGGCATAAATCTTGATACTATAAAAGAAATTAAAGAAGAAAAACGTGGAAGAATAAAAGATTACGTGACTTATCATCCGAAAGCTGAATATATTGAGAAAAAAGGTCACTTATCTCCTATTTGGGAAATTAAAACCGATGTTGCATTACCTTGTGCAACTCAAAACGAGTTGACAATAGAAAGTGCGCAAGCTCTTGTTAAAAATGGTGTAATGGCAGTTGGTGAAGGTGCTAATATGCCTTGTACAAAGGAAGCAATCGAGTATTTCTTGGAACACAAAGTCCTTGTTGCACCGGCAAAAGCTGCAAATGCCGGGGGGGTTGCGACTTCGGCAATTGAAATGAGCCAAAATAGTATGAGATATTATTTGACGTTCGAGGAAGTTGACAAGAAATTAGAAACAATTATGATAAACATTTTCAACTCTTGTAAAGCCTCGGCGAAGAAATATAACCTTGGCAACAATTATGTTGCAGGTGCAAACATAGCAGCATTTTCAAAACTTGCTAAAGCTATGAAGGCGCAAGGTGTAGTGTAATTTTTGTGTAGTGTAGTTAAGGGAGGCGTGCAAACGCCTCTTTTTTTTACAAGTATTGATATTTGTTAAAAATTTTGATATACTGGGAACATGAAAAATATGTATTTGAATAGTATGGACATAGATTTTATGGAAAAAGTCGGGGGTTCAAAATT
>JAZSRN010000093.1:0-17930 GCA_045538535.1 Candidatus Gastranaerophilaceae bacterium
TTGGAGGGATATTTATATGAAGAATTTTTTTACATATAAGAATATAATTTTTTCAGTTTTGGCAATACTTTTAGTTTTATTTTTGCCGAAAATTAGCGGTATTTTGTTGTTATTTTTTGCTTCATACGTGTTTGCGTGTGCCCTTAATCCATACGTAAATAAATTATCAAAAAAAATGAATAGAGCATTGGCAGTTTTGACAGTTTTGGCTCTTACATTTATATCTATAACCGCTTTGTTTATCCCTTTATTAGTAATAGGTATTAATGAAATTCGTTCATTAATAGCAACTTTACCGAGCAAATTTACATTTATTAGCGAATATTTACAGCACGGCTCGATTTTTGGGCATAAAATCGTTGATTTAATAGATTTACAAGCGCTTGACTACGGCTCAATTATCGGCAATGGCTCTAATATAGCACAACAAGTTGTTAGTCAATCTATGAATATTACAATGGGTATTTTTCAATTCATAGTAATGTTACTTGCTATTTCTATGATTGTACTCTATATACTAAATGACAAAGAATATTTAAAACAAAAGTTCTTGGAATTATTTCCTCCCGATTTAAAAGGGAAAGCTAAATCAATATTAACGTCAATTAGCGAAAGAGTTGGCGGATATGTTCGCGCACAAATTTTATCGATGATTGCAATCGGAGTTATGGTTACAATTGTACTTATGCTATTTGGTGTCGAATATCCACTATTCCTAGGTATAATTAGCGGAATAATGGATATTGTTCCACTTTTAGGGCCTGCAATTGCTCTTGGTTTAATCTTGCTAGTTGCATATCAATTAGGTGTTGTTAAATTAATTCTTATAATAATATTATTCTTGGTAATTCAACAAATCTCAAATTATTTGGTTCGTCCGTTATTGTTTGGTAAGTTTATGGCACTACATCCTTTAACAATATTTTTGGCATTATTTTTAGCCGATCAATTTCTAGGATTTTGGGGGGTTATATTATCGCCAGCAATAGCCGCTACAATATGTGTCTTGATTGATGAATTATACATAAAACCAATAAATAGCCGCAATTTGGATATACAAAATGAATAATCACTCAGATATTTATCTATATAAAACTCAAAAATCAGATATTACCCTAAAAATGTGGATGGGATTTGTTGGTATAGAATCTTTTGCACTCTCATCATTAGGTTATTTATGGATGTTAAAATCTATTGATGAATTGCCGTTTGTAGATATTGAAAAAATCACTTCTGATACTCAAAAAACAAAATATAGTTTATCTCAAATCGATTTATTCGGATTATCTTTTTCTTTCGATTTTGATTTTTTGACATTATTTGCAATGTTTGATAAACATAAAATACCATATTATTCATGTGAAAGAGGTTCTGAGTATCCGTTTATATATGCCGGAGGGCCGGTTGTTACGGCTAATCCTGAGCCGTATAGTAGTTTTTTTGATTTCTTTATTATCGGTGACGGAGAAACAATTAATACAGAAGTTATACATATAATTAATAGTAATAAACACTTATCAAAACAAGAAATCTTAAAATTACTTTCAGAATTAGAAGGGGTATATGTTCCAACTATCAAAAAAACAGTTCATAAATTGACTCAAAATTTAACACAATGTATATATACTCCTATATTAAGCGAAAGAGCCTTTTTTAAAAATACGTTTATTGTTGAAGTTGAGAGAGGTTGTTCTAATTGTTGCGGTTTTTGTTTGGCGTCATACTTAAATTTACCGGTTAGATTTATGCCGTATGAAGAATTGAAAAATGTCATCGATTTAGGACTTTCTTATACAAATAAGATAGCATTACTTGGAGCGCAAATATCTGCCCACCCGCATTTTGAAGATATTTGTAATTATATTTATTCGAAAATACAAAATGGCGAAACTATTGAAATGAGTGTTTCTTCATTAAGGGTAGACGCAATTAAGCCAAATATAATAAAAGCTTTAGTTGCAAGTGGCCAAAAAAATTCAACTTTGGCTATTGAAGCCGGAAGTGAACGCCTCCGCAAAGTTATAAATAAAAATATAACAGAAGAACAAATATTTAATGCGGTTAAAATAGCAAGAGATAACGGTTTAAAAGGCCTTAAATTTTACGGAATGATTGGGTTACCAACGGAAACACAAGACGATTTAGATGAGCTTATACAATTGGCAAAACGTTTAAAAAAAGAATTTAAAGGTTTTGATATATCTTTTGGATTCTCAACTTTTGTACCGAAACCACACACCCCTTTTCAGTGGATTGGCCGAGAAAACACCAAAACAATAGAAAAAAAAGAACAATTTATTAAGAAAGAACTACATAAAATTGGAATAAAAGCATCAGTTTCAAGTGCGAAATGGGATTATTGGCAAGCTGTATTATCAAGAGGCGACAATACTTTAGCTAAATTTATGGTTGAAACATACAAAAATGGCGGCAAACTTGGGGCTTTTTCTGCTGCAGCCAAAAAATTCGGCATTAATACCGACTATTACGCGCTGAAAAATTATGATTTTGATACTCCGTTACCTTGGGATTTTATAAATATCAGACCAGGCAAAGAGCAACTAATAAAAGAAAATATACGATTAATTAATAAATAATTTTATACCGGAGTATAACCACAATACATCAGACTTTCCCATTCATCATAGTAACTTATTTGTGTGGCAGAGCCGGTTTTTATATGTATTTTTTGTAATGAACTAAAAGGAAGATTAAGTGTTCTGCAAATAGCGGCTTTAATAACTTCCGGATATGTAACAACAATAACTCGGCAACCGATATTTTCATTAATGATTTTGTCAATTGATGCAGATACGCGTGTGACAAAATCTAGAACAGATTCCGCATCGGTCGGCACCGGAATATCAGTTGAATAAATTAATTTATATAAAAAATCCTTATCATTTCTCAATTGTTCAAAAGTAATACCATTTAAACTTCCAAATTTACGAATCTTTAATTCGTCCATAATTTCAAAATCTTGTTTATAAATTTTTGAAATCATTTTTGCGGATTGAACGGTTCTTGTGGCCGCCGATGCAATAATTTTGTCATTTTTAATGCGTCTAACTTTTAAGAAATTACACATTTTTTGCATTTCTTCTTGTCCGGCATCACTAAGTGGAGGATAATTTTCCACATCTGAAAATCGGTTTTCATCTGAATAAATAGTTGCACCATGTGCAATAAAAGTTATTTTACATTTTCTGTCAAAATACATCATTTCCACCTCAATTTTTTAAAATTATAGCACATAAATTTATTTTGTTGTAGTATATATATATTAAAAAGAAAGAGGTTTACATGAAAGGTAAAGCGTTTAAATTTGGAGACGATATATCAACAGACCACATCGCACCTGGAAGATTGTTCCATTTGCGTTCAAATTTGCCGGAGTTTGCAAAACACGTATTAGAAGATGCTGATCCAGAATTCGCGTCTAAGATGAATAAAGGCGATTTTGTTGTGGCAGGTAAAAATTTTGGACTTGGTTCTTCTCGTGAACATGCACCGCAAATTATTAAATTGGCGGGTGTTGGGGCCGTAATTGCCAAATCGTTTGCCAGAATATTTTATAGAAATGCAATCAATATCGGACTTTTGGCAATAGAATGTGATACTGATTCGATTGATGCCGGTGATGAATTAGAATTAGATATTGAAAAAGGTATTTTGAAAAACTTAACTAATGGCACTATTACACAAATTGAACCTTTGCCTCCCGTTATGATTAAATTACTTGAAGATGGCGGCTTGGTAGAACATATCAAAAAAAATGGTGATTTTAAATTAGTTTAATATTGTTAATATATTTTTAAATCAAATGCAATATAGAGTTGACAAGGCTTTATGCTTGTAGTTTGATTAATAGTGCACTTAGTCGAAATTTTTCCGTGCTGGATTTGACGATTAAAGTGCGTAAAAAGTCGGGTTAGCGAAGCCCAAGCGCCCCTTAAGACTTGTAGTATGGGCAAATTGGTAAAAGGAGAAATTATGCCAACAATTAACCAGTTAGTACGTGCAGAACGTAAAAAACTAACAGACAAAACAAAATCTCCAGCTTTGATGAATTGTCCTCAAAGACGTGGAGTATGTACAAGGGTTTATACAACAACCCCTAAAAAACCAAACTCAGCACTTAGAAAAGTAGCAAGGGTTAGATTGACTAACGGATTTGAAGTTACTTCATATATCCCTGGTATTGGACACAACCTACAAGAACACAGTGTTGTTCTAATCAGAGGCGGTAGGGTTAAAGACCTTCCGGGTGTAAGATATCACATTGTCAGAGGTACATTAGATACTGCTGGTGTTGCTAACCGCGCACAAAGCAGATCAAAATATGGTGCTAAGAAAAATGCTAAGGGAGGTAAGAAATAATGTCTAGACGTTCTAAACCAGCAAAACGCGTTCCATTAGCGGATCCAATTTATAACAGTGTTGATGTATCAAAATTCATTAACAGAATTATGCGTCGTGGTAAAAAATCAATCGCTGAAAAAATCTTCTACTCTACAATGACTAAAGTTGAAGAAAGAACCGGCGAAAAAGCTATGGAAATTTTCCAAAAAGCCTTGACTAATGCAACTCCATTATTGGAAGTTAAAGCTAGACGTATCGGTGGTTCAACATATCAAGTACCTATTGAAGTTAAAGCTGACAGAGGTTTCGCTTTGTCTTCATCTTGGATTATTGATTACGCTAAAAAACGTGGCGGAAAATCATTTGTTGATAAATTAACTAATGAAATCATTGATGCTTCAAACGGTGTTGGTGCAGCTTGTAAAAAACGTGAAGATACACACAAAATGGCTGAAGCTAACAAAGCGTTTGCACACTACAGATATTAATTTTGTATTATATTTTACAAGAAGAGGTTCGAAAGAATCTCTTCTTTTTTATGCAGTTTCTGGTATGAAATTAAGATTAAAACTTTTTACAAAAAGGTTTAATACACTTGGATTGATAGTTGTCGGAGGGCATTTTGAAATGTTTATATTTTTGACTCCTATATCTCGTAAAAAAACTATCTGAGATAATGCGCAACCATCACACTTGGGCATATAGAAAGTTAGTTTTTCAGAATTTACCGGAATATGATTAAAGATTTTTTCAAGAAAAACTCCCAATAATGCGTAATTGTTAGCCAAATTAATATTTAAGGCATTTTTAGAGTTTGATATATGTGAAAAACTTATAACAAAATTCTGCTCCGATACTTTTTTGAGTAATGATTTAAAATATGTTTCTTCCTCGGATGTATTTGAACCAAAACCCAATATGATAAGCTTTTTGCATGTATTATTCTCAAGTTTTTTCTTTATTTCGATAATTTTTTCTTCAAACATATCAAGTTCAAAGCCAAGCTTTATAGTGTTGCGTTTTTGACCTTTTACAAAACCTCTCGCATTGTCACTAGAATAAATTAAATCTTTATAATTGTTATCAAGACTTTTCACGCCTTTAGGTAAAATAATATCAGAAGAAAACAATCTTCCGCGATAAAGGTAGTCTATATTTTGAAAGCTACGTTTTGTCAAAAGTATTGCACCAGGGAAGGTCGCAAAATCAAGCATCATAGTTTCTTGAGAGTTACCAAAATGCCCCTTTAAATTTTTATATTTTCTTAAATTTTTAAAAGCATGCGCAATTAACATGTTGCCATTAGTATACACATCAATTTCGGTATCTTTCACTGCTTCAAGCACTTTTTTTACTTCAATTAAATTATCTCCGCTGACTAAAATTGCCTTATTTTTTTCTGTCGAAGAGTTTACGTTTACTCTTGAAAACTCACCGAATTCGGCAAAATATAACGAAGATAATTTGTCCATTATTTGAGAATTTATTTTAGATAAAATGCTAATATGACGTTTAATAGATTTTATGTGTAAATGGCTGTTAAACACTTGCGAAAAATTCCTAATAATATCATTTGCAATATTTTCATTACGTTCAAATTCATAAAGCATCAAATAGTTGACGGCTGTACTTTTCAATACATTTAAGTAGATATCTCTCATGTATTTTTCGTCTTGCGATATTTTTTTGTGCAAATTAGCAATAATTTTTTGCCCCTTTTGAATTATATCCACAAGTGAAAAATTGGGGTTGAGTTTAATTTTATCAGATGGACATTTTTTAGAACTTTTTTGTTTTTGAAATTCCTTTTTTAAAGATAAATAATTTGAATATTGTTTTGAAAAGATATCGATAATTTGAGTTTCAGAATAGTCATTTGTTGTATCAATATTAGATATAATTTCCAATAATTCGATGATATATTCATTGATATGATTCTCTGAAATTATCACCAAATAAGCAATTTGTGCTAATAAAGTCATCATAACAGCTTTAATTGCATACACATTTGGAGAAACTGAACAAGCGCCTCTCGATGCACAACCATACTCAAAATTATTTACTTGTGAAAAATTAAACACTTTATACCTCTTTACTTATTTATTGCGCATACTTTTGCTTTAAATAACTAATAATATTTTCTGAATCGTAAAGTTTAATTCTATTAACCTCATCGTATAAAAATGGCACTTGGTCAATTCCGCCAAGTTGCATTAACAAATCATAATTTTTTTGATTGAGTACATCACGTTTTAAAAATTCTATCCCTTCTTTCTCAAAATAGTCCATAACTTTTCGGCAATAAGGGCAAGTTTCAAGTATAAATAATTCAATCATTTTATTCTCCTTGTCTTGATTATAAAAGATTATATTTTTTTTTAATTGCCGAACAAGATAGTCTTTGCGCATTGAAATAAATATTTTTTTATTATAAAGTTCTCTTATGAATAAGAAGAACATACTCATTGTATTCGGTACTCGTCCCGAAGTTATAAAATTAGCACCGGTAATACTCGAACTTAAAAAGTATCCCGAAAAATATAATGTTATAATATGTAATACTGAACAGCAAAAAGAGCTTTCAAATCAAACATTAGCTTATTTTGGTTTGCGTGCAGATTTGAATTTGGATTGTATGCGTCCAAACCAATCACTTGCTGAGGTACAAATTCGCATTATGAATGCTCTTAATTCTGTATTTGATAACAATAATATTGATGCAACAATCGTACAAGGTGATACAATGACAGTTTTGTGTGGTACATTGTGTTCTTTTTACAAAAAAGTTCCGGTTTTTCATGTTGAAGCGGGGTTGCGCTCCTACGATATCTATGAGCCTTTTCCGGAAGAGATTATGCGTCAGATGACGTCGAGGGTTGCCCAGATACATTTCGCGCCTACAGAGATTAATAAACAAGCGCTACTGAAGGAAAATATTAGTCAAGATAAAATTCATGTAGTTGGCAATACCGTAATTGATGCGTTGTTTTGTTTATCTGAATCAACAATTAAAAATGCAGAAAAATTTTTCACATCCAATAATATAACAATTAATGATGATTTAGTACTTATTACAGCACATCGCCGCGAAAACCACGGAGAACGTATTGACTGTATATTAAACGCTATTGAATATCTTGCAAAGAGTTTTGAAGAACATACTTTTGTAATCCCGGTTCATCCAAACCCAAATGTCAAAGATAAAATATACGCAAGGTTAGGACAATTTAATAATATTAAATTATTAGACCCGCTCGATTATCCAAATTTAGTTTACTTGATGAAGCATGCAAAGCTTATATTAACCGATTCCGGAGGAATACAAGAAGAAGCACCATCTTTTGGATGTCCTACACTTGTTATGAGATATGAAACTGAGAGAAAAGAAGGTATTGAGGCTGGTGTTTCTACGCTTGTAGGAGCTGATTTTGATAAAATAGTAAATCTCAGCTCAAAAATATTAAATAAGCCTAAAGCTGAAACTCGCCTAAAAGCCACAAATCCTTATGGTAATGGAAAATCTGCCCTTTTAATTGAGCAGATTCTAAATAGTTACTTTAATAATTAATTAGGTAAATTAGTGGTTATTAGGGATATTAAACTTTGTTTAAACTTGTGTACTTTCTTATTGTCTCAGGTCTTTTTACAGTGGACGAAACATAAGCAGAATTGCGAACTTTGTAATTTATACTAGGAATAGTAGTTATCTCATCACGATATTTTTTCATCAAACGCATTTCTCTATCCTTTATCTTCAAATCAAAAGCCAATGCATCTGATTTTTTCTTGGAATTAGATATTTTATTGATAACACTCATCAATACTAACAATCCAACCCCCGCAGCGAATTTATAACCGGTGTAATCATTGTGCATAGGCATAGGAGACGCGTTTGGAGTCTCAAAAATAACATTCGCTTTTTGTATATTTGGAGCTTGAATATAAACTTTTACTAGATTATCTCCTGCATTCTCAACGACAAAACTGTTAACATCTGAAACATTTCTGTATAGCGTTGATAATGAATTTGTTGTCGACAAACCTTTTATTGAAAGCTCTAAAACTCCACTTTCGGTAAATTTTTTCTTAATTTTAGCCATTGAATCCGAACGTAAAATAATATTGTAACCTTTGTCGGTGCCTTCAAGCAAAACTGCGTTCAAAAGATTACTAGCAGCAAAAGTAACTTGCATTGAACATAGAATAGATATTATTAGTGTGATTTGTAAAATTAACTTTTTCACTTTTTCTCCCCAATCTATTTTACACATTTAATATACTAGAGCTGCGTCAAATTAACATCAATCAAGATGTTTAAGATTTATCAATCAAAAGGTTGATATTTATTATTGTTAAATTAAAATATATTTATTAATATGATCAATTGACTAAATAATAAACCTAAAGGAGACATCGTGGCAGATAATATAATAATTTTTTCGGGTAAACAATTTTCCGGCAAAGACACAGTAGCAAAGATTATGCTTGAACAAATGAAAAATTATAAACGCTGCGCAATGGGTGATATAATAAAACTTACATACGGTAAAGAAAAAGGATTATCGTATGAAGAAATTGAGAAAAATAAATCACTTTATAGACCGGATTTAATTAAGCTTGGCAACTGGGGACGAGAACAACACCCGGATTATTGGCTTAAAAAAATTATAGAACAATCCGGAAATATTATGGTTACAGATGTTAGAGTGTCACATGAATACGAAGTTTTTAAAGCAGCAGGCGCTATTACAATCAGAGTTGAAGCCTCGCGAGAAACTCGTGCCAAAAGAGGTGACTTGTTCGGAGAAGACGACGTAACTGAAATTGGCCTTGACCATATAACTGATTGGGATTTTGTAATTGACAACAATAGTGATTATGAAACACTTAAACAAAAAGTATTTGAGGTTATAAATAAAATAAACTCATAAATTAAGAATAAATCTTAAATGTGCGACCAATATTTTTCTCAATTACAGATTTAATCGATTCATATTCTGTTTGTAATGAAGTATGCTCAGTATCGATATTTTTCAATTCTAAATCGTATCTTTGGTCTTTAGCTTTAATTTTATTCATTGTGCGGTTGTATTCAGCTTCAGCAATTGTAACGGCTTCCGTATCGGTTTGCTCAGTAATATCACTACAAGCACCATATTCAAAAGATTTCCAAGCTAAAGCCGAATCTACTTGCTCCATTACAACAAGACCACTTTCTAAGGCAAATCTAATCCACTCTTTACTTGAAGCTAGACCATCTTGTAATGTTGTATAGCCTTGTTGCATTCTATTATATAAATTTGTGTACCATTGAGCTTTAGAATAAGCATCTTGATTGCCGGTTGGATCTGTTTTATCAACCCATGCGTATGTAGGCTCACCATAAGCATTGAAAAGCGTTTCTAAGACATGGAAATCAATAACTGGTTGAAATTCAGCATCAATTTTCCAAGAGTTATCTTTTTCTTTGTCATATGCATATTCCATTAATGACTCATATGACAAATAATATTGCCATTCTGATTTAGGAATATTAGCTCCATTGCGCGATACAGCATCTATAAATACAATATCAGCTAATGTATTAACTGCTCCTTGTGTATCACTAATTGCATTCGTATAATTTGTCAAAGCAGAGGTATCACCATTAAAAGTCGTTGCCGTCAAATTAAACCAATCAATATATTGAGGATATGTTCTTAATAAATTATCACGAATTGACTTTGCAACTTTATTGGCTTTACTCCAATCTGAACTATTAGTGGTACTTGTATAGTTAATATCAGATTGTGTACTATTTACCAGCCAATATTCAGTAGTAGATTCTATATCATATTTACCCGTGGCGGAATCTTGGACGCCATCACGGTCTTCAAATGTTACTATTTTAAACCCTTGATAACCTAATAAACTTCCATCCGTATCATATTTTGGATTTATATATTCTATGTATTCTTGGCATTGATACAAATCACCCTCTTCATATGTAAATGTAGCTGAACTCATATCAGCTATATCGCTTCTAGTATAGCTACCATCATCATTAAGTTTAAGCTTCACAACAGAACTGATACAACCATTATCATTATAACTTACAGCCAAAAATGAACGACTAGTATCCGCGCTATCACGTCCAATAAATGTAGCATGCTTAACTTCTTGTTTAGCACCAGAAGCATCATAGTACACATAATCTTTATCTTGTTCTACTGCCTCAGTATCACTTGTATTAGATTGTTGCCAATTATTAGCTTGATCTATAAAACTTCCTAAATAATCGTACGCAACAGTACCCGCAGTTGGACCTAATTGACCTCTTAATGAATGGAGTATATTATTTAGCTCATTCATATATCGTTCAATCATATAAGATTCTGTTGTTTCAGTTATTTTAGATGGAATTGTTTCAAGCGTCTCAGTTGCTGGTTCATTTACGGGTTTTTTATACCAAGCATAAGGCTCATATTTACCTTTCATTTCTTTTATAAACTTATTAACATGTGGGGCCGCAATAGATGAAACCGTATCGTATTTAATTAACAAATCTTCCATTGCATTTGTATAGGCAATAAATTTTTCATCGGTCGGAATCTTATCATAACCTATATGCTTAATGCCATCTAGTTCTTCACCTAAATACATTGCTTTTAATTCCTCAAGCGTATAGCCAACACCATTTGGTTTTGTTAAATAAACCGGTATTTCATTTCCATTTTCATCGTAGTTGCTATATAAATATAATCCTTTTGCATCATCAACATATTTACCAAGATTGTTTTCATTAAAGAATGATGTTTCATATTTAAGACCATATTGTTCAAGAAAACCGTCAAGGTCACTTGATCTTTGGAAGTTATATGCATCAGTTTCAGAAACCAAAATATTTCCATTTTGATTTGCCAAACCGTATTGGTTATTATAAGGATTAAATGCTGTTAACGCATTAAATGTCAAATCTTGATAAGATTTGTTGTTATCTTTATCATAATTTGCAAACATCATTTTTGCATTATTAAGGGCTGCCACATAAGTATCACTGGCATTTGAGCTTTCAGTTGCTAGTCTGATTTTTTGGTTATTAATCAGCTGAGCTCTTAACTCATTATCCGACAAACGAGATGTTATTGATAGTAATCTTGCTTGTGAAGCTGCCAATCCCATAGTTAGTAACTTAGTCCTTTCAATTCCTTTTTACTTGATATGGTTATCGGAATAAAATCTTGAAACTTTAGGATTAAATGGCAAATGTTACAAAATGTTTACAAATTTTTTACAAGATTTTCAAGTTTTTTCAACTTCAATCTGTCAGTTCCGATTCCACATAACAACATTGTTGATTGCAAACTTGTCTTTTCATCTTCAATTCTAAATTTTTCATAAAGTATATTCGATAATTCTTCACCGGAAAGCCCATTTTTCTTGATATTAATTTTAGTAATATCCGGTGCAAATATATCAAGAGCAGACTTTTCATTTAATATTTGCTGTAACTCGTCTAGCAAACGATTTAGAACTTTTTTACCCCGTACTGAAAATAAGAAACGTACATTTGTTTCAATCGAAGCCAACATAGGATATGAAGGTGAAGTTGTGTTAATTTTGGCAAGAGAACTTTTTACATCAAGGTTTGTATTTGTATGCAAAAGTGCGGTAGGATTTAATCCACCCGCCGTTTTATGCAAAGATTGAACCGTAAAATCAGCAATTTTTACGGCCGAAGTAGGTAATTTATCCGAAAAAGGATATAATGCTCCATGAGCCTCATCGACAATCAAATAAGTTCCATATTTTTCACAAACTTTTTTTAATTTAACAATATCCGAAACAACGCCTTGATAAGTCGGAGAAGTTACAATAATTGCTTTTATTTTGGTATTTTCTAATATATTCTCAAGAATTTCGGGCGATAATTTATCGGGAATTCCCCAACCTTCAATCATAGGTAATTCGTAATAAACCGCTTCGCATCCAGCCAAGTCAACTGCATTTTTGTGACAACAATGTGCTTCTTCCCAGATTAAAACTTTATCATTTTTAACACAACACGCTAAAACTGATGCAATAATTCCGGAGGAAGAACCATTTGTCAAGAATAATGTTTGCTTAACATCATACAATTTAGCAACTTTAGTTTGGGCTTTTTCTAATTCATCAATCGGATTATATGTGTCAGTTTCTGAAATATCGTACTTATAAAAGCCTCTAAATTTTGGCACTATAAATAATTTGCCGGCATGACTAGGCGTTGTAAACAAAGTCTTATCGCATTTTTTCTTTAATAAACTAAGCAAACTCATCTTATTTATTTTTTATTTCCAAATTGCGTTTTGCACAGTATTGGATTAACACCATTTTATTTACATTTGACTCGTAAACAAATCTGCCGGAAATAGTATAACCACCGCCATTTTTCTTTTCTATACGAATTGGAGAAAATACACATTCTACATTTTGCGCAGACGATAACGGCAAAGAAACCTTGTATTCAGATTCAATATTAACATTTGCATTTGTAACTAATTTCATACCACCTGCAGAAATATCAAGAGTGTTAATTGTAACATTTTGATTTTCAGATGACATCTCTAAAGTATGGTTATATTTTACACGAGTGTATTGACGTCTTTGTAAAAACTTATGTTTTGCCGGAGACGCAACAACTATTGTTTTCCCTTCTATTGAAAGAGGATATGAATTGAATGATAAAGTACCATGATTTGTATTGGTATAAAATTCACAATAATTATGTTTCATAAAACCTTGTGCATCATACTCTAACTCAACCGTAAATTTATCCGGTTGAACATCAGTAATGACACCTTTATTAGCACATTTAAAATCATGTGGAACAACTAAAACTTGTTTATCTTTTTCGATTAATTCTCTCATTTGAAACCTCATTACATTATACTTTACATAAAGTATACCGCACTAATAAAATTTTGTCATTATCTTAACATTTGCTAAAAATATACAATATATGTTATTATAAACACTGTGGAGAAGAAATCATGAAAAGAATACTTATAACCGGCGGAGCTGGATTTATCGGAAGCCATCTTAGTGAAAGACTATTAAATGAGGGTAATGAAGTAATTTGCGTTGACAACTTTTTTACCGGCTCTAAAGACAATATCAAACATTTGTTAGAAAACAAAAATTTCGAACTCGTACGTCACGATATTACAAAAGAATATTTTGCCGAAGTTGACGAAATTTACAATTTAGCTTGTCCTGCAAGTCCACCGCATTATCAATATAATGCAATCAAAACCATTAAAACCAATGTTTTAGGTGTACTAAACATGCTTGGTCTTGCAAAAAGATGTAATGCAAAAATTTTGCAAGCATCAACAAGTGAAGTTTACGGTGATCCTCATGAACATCCGCAAAAAGAAACCTATTGGGGCAACGTAAACCCGATTGGTATCAGAAGCTGTTATGACGAAGGCAAAAGATGCGCCGAAACGTTAATGATGGATTATCACAGACAGCATAATGTGCAAGCAAGAATTATAAGAATCTTCAACACTTATGGTCCTAATATGGCTGAAAATGATGGACGTGTAGTTTCTAACTTTATAATCCAAGCGCTAAAAAATGAAGATATAACTATTTATGGTGATGGCAGCCAAACTCGTTCGTTCTGTTATGTTTCGGATCTTGTTGAAGGCATGATTAAAATGATGAATAACAAATCAGATTTTATAGGACCGGTAAACCTTGGAAATCCGAGTGAACGAACGATTAAAGAATTTGCAGAACTAATAATTGATTTAACAAATTCAAACTCAAAAATAATATACAAACCTCTTCCAAAGGACGATCCTACTCGTAGAAAACCTGATATTTCGGTTGCAAAAGAAATATTAAATTGGGAACCAAAAGTGGATATACGTGATGGTTTGATGAGTACAATTAATTATTTTGAAAGAAAAATTAACAATTAATGGCAAATTTTTTTTTGTGCATACTTTAAATGGTATCAGAAGGATGAATTATGATACCAAAAATTACAAGTTATAGACCACAATTTAAAGGTGTATTTATTGATGCAAATTTAAACCGTACATTAACTGAAGAACAGAAGCAAAATCTCTATCCCGCAATTGCCATTGCTGGCTCTTTGATGAATATTGACACATACTTTGAAGGTGGAGAAGATGGAGCTGTTTTGGCACAAATAGTTGAAAATGATAAATTAAATTTATTATTGGATAAAGATGTATTTGAGGCCACTGGTAAAACTCCGGAAGAGTTAAAAGCAGAAATTGAACTTACCAGAATAGCTAAAGATGCACACGATCGCATTTGGGGAAAATATAACATGATTAGAGTTTTATTAGACGCCAACGAAAAAAATGCACAAACTATCGCATCAAAATATTTTGATGGAGTAATTGATTTTGTAACCAAAATTGGTTTTCAAAATCACAACAACTAATATTTTTTGTGTATAATATTTGGCAAAGGAGCAAGACATGTACATTTTATACACAGAAAAAGAAACCTCATTTTCACCTGATAAAATCGGTGAATTTTCAGAATTAGAAGCTGCACAAGCAAAAGCACGCGCTATAAAAGAGAAAGACGAAACAATTAGCTACACAATAGAAGAAACAAACGGCGGATTTAACAGTTACGGCGAACTCTTAACCGAAGTCGTTGAGCGAGGTTAAATTTAGACCGCCACATTTTAATATTAAATATTACTAAGCTTTAATGATTATTTATGCTTTAAAATCAATTTTACATTCATCGTCATCACAATCGTCATCATGCTTGCATTCTTTTGTGCATTCTTCGTGTTGAGAGGTATGTTTTCCCTCTAAACCACAAAATTTCAAAATCGGATGCACTGTTGCATGGCTAACTTGTGGTGCTAAAATTGCTAAGCCAATCACAGAACCTAATATTGAACCAAATTCAATTGCACCTTTAACCAATGGAAAAACTTCCGGATTTTCTTTTTTAAGCTCAGCTTGCAATACATCATCATACTTATCGCTAACTTTTGCGCCATGCAAATCTTTCTGCAATGTTAAATTTCGATTATTTAATGATTTTTCAGCCAATTTTCTGTAATGTAAATATTCACCTGCATTTTTAAAATGTTTAAATGCATCTTCATTTTTAAAAATGTGATTTTTGGCTAATTTAAAGAACCCTTTTTTAAATACCGGTATAACTAAGGCCATATAAGTTACAAGACAAGTTGCTTGATATAAAAATTCCTTAGTAGCAGCATACTTTTTAGTCTGTTTATCAATATCTTTATCCGCAAGAATAAACGCTGGCCTACCTATTGCTTTCAAACCGGTTTCAATAGTTACGGCAGCATTAGTATTTTGCGCGATATTTGCAAGTGTAGGACTTGTTAAAATATTATTTACTGCACTAATCATACGCCACCTACTTTCAAACCGAATTGCGGACGAGAATTAACCAAAGCAAATGATGCTAAATGAGGTTGCTCATAAGGTGTACCACAAACCTTACATTCTTTTACTTCTTTAGGCGAATTAAGGTTGTTAGTAGAGCCCGTATCTAATTTATTTTCACCAACTACCGGACAACCATTATCTTCTTTTTTATCACCCTGAATAAATTTCATGAACGGCTTTATTACAAGAGAACAAGTTGCCGGAATAACGAATAACGCTGCGGTACAAACACCAATAAACAATAAATTCTTCTTAGCAAGTGTTTGGGCAGACTTGTCACCCTTAATCAAATTTGCCATTTTACCCGCAAGAGTAGCGGTTCCCCAATAAGCAGGAATTGCAATGGCTTCGGTCAAACCTTCTCTCAATGCGGTATATTTTTTTGTTTCGGGTTTTTCTTTTTTGTCCATCATTGTAAACATCGGACGACAAATCCCCTTAACAGTTGCAATTGCCATTACTGCATAGGCCGGATTATTGTTCTCACCGAGAGACATACATATTTTTCTGAATTTATCTGCTATTGACATGGTTTATACTACTTCTTCCATTCTTATAAAACTCCAAAAATTTTTTTTTGCCAATAACTCTAAAATACTATTTATTTTGTTAATATTTTTTAATTTAATACTTAAAAATGAACATTTATTTTTAAAAATCGTTATACTGATGTAAAGGACAAAAACAATGAATAAAAAATGCTCAAAATACGAAGGACTTTTCATATTTGCAGATGAAGAAACACTAAAATCGCATATCGAAACTTGCGAAGAATGTAAGAAAGAACATGAAAAATTCCAAAAAGTTTCCGAACTACTGCAAGAAGTAAAACCTTTATACAAAAAGAAAAAAACAAATATCAAGCTTGCCATAAAGGCCGCTTGCGCATTAGCTGTATTTTGCACCGGAACAATGTCATTTGATATTCTAGATGCAAAATACGCACTCGTGGATACACTAAAATACGGTCAAGTAGTCAGTATTGAAGATATGGGCTTTCCAGTGGATTCATACGGACTCTTAATGTTGGAATAGTAAATGGATTTTAAAAAACTCGCAAAAGAAAACAGACAAAATATTACAAACATTATAAAACTCATAACAAAAGAAGAGAACGAAGACCTTACTCAAGAAGTATTAATCAAAGTGTGGAAAAACAAGGAGAAATACGAAGAAAGAGGGTCTATAAAAAGTTGGGTTTCTACAATTGCAAAAAACCTATCAAAAGATTACTTAAAATCCGCTTACTACAAAGTACAATCAACTTCAACATCCGATGAATATACCATTGATTCAATACAAGACGCAAATTCAAATCCGGAAAAAACATACACAAAACTTGAAAGACAAAAAATGATTTCAAAAGCAATAAACAACTTAAAACCAAAATTAAAAGAAGTAATATTACTAACAGAAATCGAGGGCTATTCCTACGAAGATTGCGCACAAAAACTAAAATGCCCGATTGGCACAATAAAATCAAGAATATTTAACGCGAAAAAACAACTCGCACAAGATTTGGAAGAATTATTATAACAACAAGAAAGGATTTTAAAATGAAAAAAACTCTTATTTTAGCAAGCTTAATGGCTTTAGCAATGACTCCGGTTTTGGCCAACAATGACACTCAAACAACAACAGAAAAAGCAAACATCCAACAAGCTGAAAATTTACAGTCCAAATTTGAACACAAACGCATTCAGCATCCAGATATGGAAAAGAAAAAAGCTGAATTCGAAAAAAGATTAAAATTAACTGAAGAACAAAAAGCAAAAGCAAAAGAACTTCGCCAAAAAAGCCACGAAGAAATGAGACCGATTATGGAAAAAATCAAAGAAAAACATCAAGAAATTGATGCAGTAAAACGTTCCAGAATCGTTGAACAAGACCAAAAGGCAAGAATTGAACAATTGAGAAAAGAAATTGTTGCACTAAAAAAACAAGCACACGAATTAAGAGTCAAAAACATGCAAGACTTTGAAAACCTTTTGACTAAAAAACAGAAAAAAGAACTTCAAAAAATGAAAAAAGAAGGCAGAAAAAATTTTGACAAAGAATTTAGAAAAAATCACCCTCAAGAAGTCGGATCGTAGCCATGTCGTTCTGTGAGCCAAGGAGTTGTTA
>JAZSRN010000036.1:0-18643 GCA_045538535.1 Candidatus Gastranaerophilaceae bacterium
ATTATATCAAATTTTTTAACAAGCGCAAGCATTTTATTAAAAAACAACGAACCCTTCTATTTACACAATTCAACAACTTGCCATTATATCAATTTTGTAATAAAATGTAACTACTTAAATGAGGATATGTTTATGGTTAAAAAACGTAATGATTACACTTCGGCAAAAGATTGTGCTATGGATAATTTACCTAAAAAAAGAAGAAGAAAACATAACCAATTTTTAAATACAATCAAAAACGCAATTATTATAGTTTTTGCGTGTTCTCTTGCCGGAATTGCATCATTACAGTTGTATCTTTCCTCATTACCACCAATAGACAATTTAGATACATTCAAACCTAATATTGTCACAAAATTCTACGCCAACGACGAAACAGAAATTATCAAAACATTTACGGCATATACCTTCCAAAAAGTGGACTTGAAAGACATTCCTGATGATTTAAAAAAAGCCCTTATTGCAACGGAAGACAAAAACTTTTACAGACATCAAGGTTATGATATTACCGGATTAATTCGCTCAAGCATACAAAATATTTTGGCCGGTAAAGTTGTACAAGGTGCCAGTACTCTAACGCAACAACTTGCACGTATGCTATTCCTTTCAAACGAAAAAACTTTCGATAGAAAATTAAAAGAACTTTTTATTGCAGCAAGAATTGAAAAAACTATTTCAAAAGACAAAATTCTTGAAATGTATATGAATAACGTATACCTTGGTTCAGGCGCGTACGGTGTTGAGGGTGCGGCTCAAATTTATTTCAACAAACACTTGAAAGACTGTACCCTTTCTGAATTGGCGCTTATTGCGGGGTTACCACAAGCCCCATCGGTTTATTCGCCGTTTAACAATATGAAATTGGCAGTTCAACGTCGAAATCAAGTACTTTTGAGAATGTATAAAATGAAATACATTACAAAAGACCAATATAACAAAGCAAAAGAAGAAAAAATAACATTAACAACTGTACCTAAATTCTATACAACAAACAAGGCTCCGTATTTTTGTGATTATGTTTTGAAAGAACTTGAAAAATTAGGTTTTGATGAAACCGAAATTTCCCAAGGCGGTTACAAAGTGGTAACAACCTTAGACTACAAAACCCAAATCGCAACTAACGAAGCCATTACAAAAAACTTGAAAAATTGGGGGCTTACCGGCAAAGAAAATCAAGCCGCGGTATTCTCGTTCAGCCCGATTGACGGCAAAATTCTAGCCTACGCAGGAGGAAAAGATTATACAGAGAGTCAATATGATAGGGTTACACAAGCGATAAGACCTCCGGGGTCAGCCTTCAAACCATTTGTTTACGCAGCAGCATTAGAACGAGGCATATCACCTAATGACATGATAAACGACAGTCCGGTAACATTAGGGACTTGGGCACCACGAAATTACGGCAAAAAATACAGAGGCAACATCACTTTGCACACAGCTTTAACTGTTTCGTCAAATGTTTGCGCCGCAAGATTAATAAAAGAAATAGGAATAAGACCAGTTATACAATTATCCAGAGCTTTAAGCATAGATACTCCGCTTGAATACGATTACACTATTGCATTAGGTTCCAATGGTGTAAAATTATTCGAAATTACACGCGCATACGGCGCATTTGCAAATGGAGGATATGTAGTTGAACCATACGCGATAGAAAGAGTAGAAACATCCCGCGGTAAAGTTGTTTATCGTGCGCCTAAAACAAAAATATCACACCAACTAAGCTTAAGCACATCTGCAGAAATGACCGCTATGCTTCAAACAGTTGTGCAAAGCGGTACCGGAAGAGGCGCAAATATCGGCAAACCCGCAGCCGGAAAAACCGGTACAACGGATGATTACAAAGACGCAAGTTTTATCGGCTATACCCCGAACATTGTTACCGGTGTATGGGTAGGTAAAGACGACAACACCGAAATGAAAAACGTTCAAGGAGGTACGGTTCCGGCAATTATATGGAAAGACATTATGAAAGTTGCTACAGAAAAATACGGCAACGCGGAATTTGATTATCCTGAAGTAAAACTTTTGCAACCTGAAAAGACAGAATTTACGGATGATGAAGTTATCGGAGGAAGCTATAGAGAAAATGAAGAGCTTTTGGACGAAGAGTCTCAATCTACAACTATTAACGAACAAAATCCTCAAGCATTATCAAATGAATTCTTACAAAATTTAACTAAACAAACCGGCAATTTGAACGAGCCTCATTTAAATCAAAAAAATGCAGCTCAACCGGAAGAAAACACAACCATAAAACCACAAAAACCAGAACAACGTCCGGCACCAATTCCGGTGAATGAACCAACGCCGGCACCGATTCCGGTACCAATGGCAACCGGAATGTAAACAACAAAAATCAAACTATTGATTGATGTCGTTTTATCATTAATAACTTATTGTATATATGGGGAAATCTCATATCAGACTAACGGGATAGCTAAAATATGACAGTATCAAATATCAATCAAGATGACTACACCTATATTTGTAATAACTATGATTGGTTTCAGAAAACATTTCCTGAACCCGTTCGTGATGCGTATAAAGAATTTTTTAGCACCGGATTAAGAGTAAATCTTATTGGAATAAGTAAAAATATCAATCTTTTAATGAACAATGAATCATATTTTGTAACAAAAATAATGGTTGATAAATTTAGAGATTTATATTTTCGTGCCTCAGACAAGGCCGTTAACGCAATATTAGAAAATGCACTTGGCAGAAGTCCGCGCGCATTTAATCTTAACCGTTTAACTGATATTGAAGCCAAAACCATTACGTCATTTAACGATTTTTTATTTCATAAAATATCCCCGTTACTTAGCCCTACCGGCCCAACTGTCAAAAGATTGAACCTTGATGTTATACATTTAACATTTTTGGTTAGTAATGAAGAAACTCGCGAAACCGGCAAATTTATTCTAACATTACCGGAAGAAATGCTTTCACCGCAAGCAATTGTAAGTAGCGGAGAAAAATTTAATGTTACAGATTTTGCAAACTGTACAATTGAAGCTAAAATAAAAATAGGTCAAACAAAATTTTCAGTTTTTGACCTAAAAGCACTTGAAGAAGAAGATATAGTAATTTTTGAAAAAAGTAATATTTCAAAATTCACACTTATTTTCAACGATTATGTTAAAGAATTTAATATAAATCCGAATTTGGGTTTAGTTTTACCTATCGACAATGAGGAAGGAGATAAGATGGGAGCTGATAATATTTGGGATAGTATTGAGGTAGAATTGGATGCTCAATTTGATTCCGTAAAAATTACGCTCGGGGATTTGAAAAAAATCGAAGAAGGACAAGTTGTTGACCTTATGCCGATTTACGATAACAAAATCACTCTTAGTGTAGAAGACAAAAAAATAGCAACCGGAGAACTTGTTATTGTAAACGATAAATATGGGGTTAAAATAGATAAAGTCTTAGCTAAACCGGCGCCAACGCAAGCAAATCAAGAGTCTTTTGACAATTACAGCGAAGATGACGAAGATTTTAGTCCACTTGGTGCTCAAGAAGAAACTTTTGACAATTCTGCTGCAAATGTTGCCGGTGACGAAGAAGAAGAATTTGACTACAGTGATTTTGAACTCGAAGATGAAGATATTTAAGGAGCATAACTGAATGGGTGGGTATCTTGCAAATTTTATAGTTTATACAACCGCAATGATTGGAATAATTTTCGTTGCGCTATTTGTCTATAAAAAAACTGCAGTAAACTCAAATTCCATATCAAAAAATAAATTTCTAAAAATTGAAGATGTCATAAGTATTGCTCCCCGTAAACAACTTATTGTAATAAAAGCCGGTAACGAAAGGTTTTTAGTTGCCTCGGACAGCGAAAGAACAAATCTTATCTCTAAACTTGAAACCCCTGGGGCTATCACTAAAATACAAGAAACTCCGGAAAGCTATGAACCCAAAATTCCGACTTCATCATACACAAAATCCGCAATGAAAAGATTGGGTATAAACACTGAAGATTAAACGAAAGGCACAATATGGAATCTGTTATAAAAGATATAAATCCGGTTTTACAAATGCTTATTGTAATGACAATGTTTTCATTGTTACCGCTCGTATTTTGTTGTATGACAAGCTTTTTGAGATTTGTGATTGTATTTTCAATGCTAAAAACTGCAATGGGTACTCAACAAGTTCCACCATCAATAGTCATAATCGGATTATCAATGATATTGACGTTTTTCACTATGGGCACTACATTTCAAAAAATGTATGAGCTCGGCTCCGTTCCGTATCAAAAAAATCAAAACATTATAGAAACAATAAACGAAGGTTCAAAACCACTAAAAGAATTCATGATGAGACAAACTCGCGAAAGTGATTTGGCATTTTTTGTTGAACTTTCGCACAAAGCACCACCCAAAACGCCAGATGACATAACTATATGGCAAATAGCCCCTGCGTATATGATAAGCGAACTTAAGACCGCTTTTGAAATCGGCTTTATAATATTTGTTCCGTTCATAGTTTTAGACTTGGTCGTAGCAAATATCTTACTCGCTCTCGGTATGTTTATGTTATCACCAACAATCATTTCATTGCCATTTAAGTTACTAATATTCATAGCAGTAGACGGTTGGGCGTTAATAGTCCAAGGTTTGGTTACAAGTTATAATTAAAATCGCGAGGTAAAATATGGAAAGTTTAGTTGAATATTTAGCAAGAGGATTTTTAATAATGCTAACAATTTCTATGCCTTGTGTACTTGTAGCTGCCGGCATCGGGCTTGTTGTAGGTATTTTGCAAGCAGTAACCCAAGTACAAGAACAAACTATAGCTGCCGCACCAAAAATTTTGGGGGTATTTTTAGTTATAGTAATTGGTGGCATGGGATTTATTAATCTTTTAAAAGGCTTTTTTATCGAAGGTATGGGTATCGCGTTCAATTATGTTACAAAAGTCGATAGTTTTGCACTCTCTCCACAAGACAGCAAATATCTCAAGGCTTCTCCTTTTGAAGGCGAAATGAAAGACAAATTCACCGGAATAAATGAGTTTGACCAGATTATGAAAAATCCGGGCAAGGTTCCATTTATAGACAATCAACAAAAAATAAAATACACGCCAAACAGAAGTACACCTATGCCAAAACCTGATTTTGTAGAAACTAATAGAATATTAGGAAGATAAAAGTTGAAAAATTTATGGAAAATAATACTTGCATTTATGATACTAAACTCTCCGGCCTTTGCGTTTGAAAGTTATATTCTCATTAGTAATTTCCCGATAAAAAATTATTCAACAAACCACACTGATATAATTTCAATAAAAAGAAATTTCAATATTTATGACGACAAAAAAACATTAATTCTTACCCCATTGAAAGAAGGATTGGCAAACATTTTAATTGAATACAAAAATTCTCATAGGATAAATTTTAATGTTGAAGTTACAAAAAACAAAACAAACCTTCCCAAAATTGAAGGTTTAGATTTTTATTTAATAGAAAAACCGGTACTCCCTACAATTTTTGACACTCCACCTACAAAATTAGGAGGTCATAAATAGTGGAACTTATACTTACTGAATTATACAACCTTTTCCCTAAACTCAATATCTACTTAGCAGCAGGTATATTTATTTTTGCAAGATTACTTGGTTTTATGAGATTTGCACCGGTTTTTAACAGAAAAGAAATACCTGGCATGGTTAAAATTTCACTAGCATTAATGGTAACCTTTGCCCTTACTACAATAACTCAACCAAGCGTAGAGGTAATGAAAGAATCCTTATTGCTGGTAATACTACTGAATTTTGCAGTCGGCGCGATAATTGGTTATATTGCTCAACTCATCTTGCTTGCAGTTGATGCCGGAGCAGATATGATTAATATGCAAATGGGGTTATCTTCGGCCATGGTACTTGACCCTACAACATCAAGCCAAGTATCTATTTTAGGCAAAAGTTTTTCACTAATGGGCATTTTAATTTTCATTGAACTTGGTGGCGTTTACTGGATGTTTAATGCATTTATTCGCAGCATGACAATTTTCCCGATTGGTGCCGTTGAAATACCTCTGGCACAATTAGTTAATATGGATTATTTAATTCAACTATCCTCAAATGTTTTATATATGGGCTTGCAAATCGCTTCACCGATTTTGCTCGCAACCTTAGGGCAAGACATAATACTCGGTGTAATATCAAAAACGGCACCTCAAGTAAACGTTTTTCAATTGAGTTTTCTATTCAAACCGGTTTTGGGTGCTGCAATTTTGGTATGGATTTTGCCAATGTTAATCAACGTAATTAATCAATATTTTATGTCTTTTGCACACATTATTTAATTTTTAGAGGCAATATATCTTTTAACAAAATCTTGGATTTCAAATGCTTCAATAGTGCCGATTACTATGTTAAAATTCAAACCGGCGTTATTTATTTCTGCTTGCAACTCATCTTTCATGTGTTCAAGCAACCCCGGAATAATTATATCTCTATTTTTCATTTTTGATGAAAACTCATATTTTTTAAGAGTATTCACAACCATATTTGCAGTAAATTTTTCAGCCGACCAAGCCGTCAAAACACTCATCCCATCTGCTGGAGTAACAATCAGATAAGAACTTTGTTTCAAACTTTCTAATTCATTTGTAACCGCAAAAAAAGTTAACGCAAAATTTGTAGTCAAAAACACTAATGAATTTTCATCGGGATTATTAAACTCATAAATCTTTGATTCAACTTGCAAAGGTTTTTGAGGGTCAGTAAAAATATTTTGACGTAAAGTCATCAATGTCGAAACTAAAGCTTCATCAAAATCTCGAAGAACAACCATATTTGCATACTTACAAATATAATAACTAACTTTTGCACAAACCTCTTGCAAATTATCACGACCGTTCATCATTACACAAACCGGTTTTGAATAATTTTCATCTCTATCTAAAACAGCTTTTTGTCTACTTTCAATCAAATATTCTGCCGTTTTTTCAAAACCTTCATCTAAAATTATTTCTATAGGCAAATTGCAAAAATCATCAAAAGACATATAATTCAAAGTTGAGCAACAATTTTTCATATCAGGGCCACTGAATATTACTAAATCGACTTTCATAGTCTCATTTACTCTGACAATTTCAAAGTCTTCAACTTGCTTTAAGATTTCTCGCCAATTTGGTTGTAATGTATCAATTACAACCGCAATTGCAGTTTTATTGATAAAAGTTTTTTCGTGACGAAATAAAACATTTTCGCCCCCAATAACTAAATCATTTATTTTAACCGTCTTTTGAGGCTCTTTATTCGAATACTCTAATAATGAACGAAGCGTATCCGGAATATACGGACAAACATCAACATCAGCTTGTTTTTTAGCAAGTTTTAAAGCATACGCCATACAAGTCGGACACCCACATTTCTTACAATTAGAAACCTCGGATTTTTTAGCCGCCGGCAAGTACTTAAATATTTGCAACCCGGAAAGCTCTGCCATAATTACCCCAGTCCTTTCATATATTCAACTACTTGCGGATTATTAACTACCAAAACATTTGCCCCCGCGGCAACCGCCGCAGAAACTGACGCTAACTCAATCATAAGTGTACGTTCACTTAATTTGCCAAAACTTTTGGAAAACCCATTATATTTTGCTTCTTTTGTTTTTAAACTTTCTTCGGCGACAAACGAAATCAATGGCATATTCAAATACTCATCACCCCAAAAACCTTCCAACTTTATTTTTTCCATAATACTATAGCCATAATCCAAACCGTAACCCAATCCACCGATATCAGCATCTATCAAGATTTTATCAAGCGGCTGCCCCATATCAGAAACTAAAATATTCATTTCTTTTGCCAAATTTATATCTATAGGCGTGCGGATTGAAACTACATGACCACCTTTTAGCACACTTGGTATTATTTCTTTGTAATTGTTCTCATTCAATGTTGCAACTATAACTTCTCTATCAATGCACTCCAGCAATTTTGGGATTAAAACGCTATCAACATCGTCAACCCCACAACCTTTTAGCATCAGAGGTTTAGAAATTAATGGCAAAAAATCTTTTAACAACTCACAAGCATATTTAATTTGTTCAAAATTTTCAATATTAAAAGTTAAAGCCAAAATATCACATTGTGAGCTATCTGCTTTTTTGATAATTTCCTTTAACGATAAACCATTATAATATTCTTTTGTAACCGCAAAAGCATCCGCAAAATTATATATAGGTAAATTCAAAACAAAGAGAGGCTTAACCCCTCTCGTGTAATTAAATTCCTTTTCTCCACCTATCAAAAGTCCGTCAAAATGAACTTGTCTAATAGGTTTCCGATTAATAAGCTTCTCTTTCACTTTTTACCCTATCCATTATTTCTTGGAATTCTTTTTCGTCAATAGTTTCTTTATCCAAAAGTTCTTTAGAAATAGCCTCTAGCATATCACGATTTTCTCTCAAAAGATTTTTGGTTAATTCATAACGTTCATCGACAATTCTTTTGATTTCTTGATCAATTTCAAACGCAACTTGTTCGGAATAATCTTTTTGGTGTCCAAAATCTCTGCCCATAAAAACATTTTCTTGATTTTTGCCATAAGCGAGATTTCCCAATTTTTCGGACATCCCCCAAGCCGTAACCATTTTACGTGCAATATTTGTAACATTAATCAAATCTTGTGAAGCTCCTGTAGAAATATTATCAATACCATAAACTATTTCCTCTGCGGCTCTTCCTCCCAACGAAACCGAAATCTTCGCCAGTAATTTTGCCTTAGTTACGTGAACATTTTCATCTTTTGGCCTTGTCCAAGTTACACCCAAAGCCATACCGCGAGGAATAATAGAAACTTTATGTAACTCGTTAGCCTCCGGTAACAATTTATCAATCAAAGCATGCCCAACTTCATGATACGAAGTCAACTCTTTGTCTTCATCAGTCAAAACTTTGCTCTTCTTTTCTACACCGGCAATAACTCTATCAATAGAATTGTCAATATCATCCATTTTAATTTTATCTTGATTGTGACGCGCAGCCAAAAGTGCAGCTTCATTCAATAAATTCTGCAAATCTGCACCGGTAAAACCTGGGGTACGTTTTGCCAAAACTTTTAAATCCACTTCTGAATCAAGTTTTTTATTTTTTGCATGAACCTTCAATATTTCTTCACGACCTTTAACGTCTGGCGCATTAATATAAATTTGTCTGTCAAATCTACCCGGTCTTAACAATGCATTATCCAAAATATCCGGTCGGTTTGTTGCTGCAATAACGATAATATTTGTATTTTCATCAAAACCATCCATCTCAACGAGCAGTTGGTTTAGTGTTTGCTCCCTTTCATCATGCCCGCCGCCAAGACCAGCACCACGTTGACGCCCTACAGCATCAATTTCATCTATAAAGATAATACAAGGCTGATGTTTTTTCGCTTGCTCAAACAAATCTCTTACACGACTCGCACCTACACCAACAAACATTTCTACAAAGTCTGAACCTGATATAGAAAAGAACGGAACACCAGCTTCACCGGCAACTGCCTTAGCCATTAAAGTTTTACCTGTTCCCGGAGGCCCTACAAGCAAAACACCTTTAGGGATTTTTGCGCCTAATTTCACATATTTATCAGCATTTTTCAAAAAGTCAACGACTTCCTCAAGCTCTTTTTTCTCTTCATCAATTCCGGCAACATCTTTAAAAGTTGTTTTAACTTTACTGTCTAAAAGCATTTTAGCCTTGCTTTTACCAAAAGACATTGCTTGAGACCCACCGGCTTGAATACTTTTCGCCATTACAAGCAAAAAGACAATGAACAATATCGGCAACAACAATGAACCCAACAATCCTAATAATTGGGATGATTCTCCGGCTTTTTTTACAATAATTTCGGCACCTGAATCTTCAATCTTTTTAATTAAATCTGGATCATCTAGAGTCATAACTTTAAATTGCTCTGTAGGAACTTTGTTTTCTAACAATCCAAAAGGGTCATTTGGTTTAACCTTGTTTTCAACCTCTTCTTTTTGAGGCTGATTAATAGGAATAGCAATCAAAAATTCGTCTGCTTTTTCAATTGTCTTAAACTCTTTATTGCTCAATTTTTCTAAAAAAGCAGTATATGAAATTTCAGTAGTTTTTGTTTCCGGACCGGACATAAACACTGATGAAATAAACACCAATGCAGTAATTGCCAAAACTATGTACATACCTACAGATTGACTTTTGTTCATTATATTCCCTCTCAATTAAACATTTGCAATTCTATAATAACACAAAAAAGGGGATTTAAAATCCCCTCTACACAATTCTTTTAAATCAAATCTCGTCAACTGAAATACTCGTAAAACCGGAATTACGCCCACAATCCATAACCTTGACTAATGCACCGTGCGTAGCTTCGCCATCTGCTCTTATCATCAAACCATCGGGGTAATTTTTCGCTTGAGATTTAATAGTCGCTTCCAAATTTTCAGCAGTGACCTCTTCACCGTCAATGTAATATTTATCCAAACCATCTACCATTACGGTCATAATCTTGATTTCTTTATTTTGAATTTGTTCTTGAACAACATTTTCCGGTACCGTCAAATTCAACCCTTGTTGGTCTAACAATGGTGCAATAACCATCATTATAATCAATAATACGAGAAATATATCCGTCAATGGCGTAATATTTATTTCATTAAACGTAGGTCTATCGCTCATAACTATGCACCTTCTTTAACCTTTTTTTGTTTCATGCCTTCTTCAAGAGTTTTTTGTTCTTTTTTACTCAATGGCTCACCCGCAACTATCAGTTTTTTATATTCTGCACTTTGTGCGGCATTCATTACATCCATAATTTTTGCACTTTTAACCTTTTCATCGGCTTTAACAACGACCTCAGGTTTTTCTAAGGTTGCCTTCAAATCAACAAGTTCTTGCACTAACGCGCTTTCATCAATTTGACGACCGTTCAAATACATAAGGCCTTCTTTTGAAATAGAAACCGTTGCATTTTTCTGCTCGATAGCTACACCGCTATTAATTTCCGGAATACTTATTGAATTATCCATTGATTGAAATGTAGGTGCGACAACCATCATTATGATTAACAGAACCAAAAATATGTCCGTCAATGGTGTAATATTTATTTCGGTAAACATTTTACCTTTATTTGAACTCATTGCCATTTATTTTTACCTTATCTTGACTAAATTACAGGGTTTTGAGTTGTGCCCGGTTGAATATTTTTTACTTTTGCTTGAGTATTTTCCGAATCAACAAAACTTAAGAACAACAATTTAATCAAATTGAAATCATTTTCATAATGTTTTACAGTTGACTGGAAGGAGTTAAAGAAAATTACCGCAATAATCGCAACACCAAGACCGAACGCAGTTGCAATCAACGCAGAACCGATACCGGTTGCCACCGCAGCGGACTGATTACCTTGAGTAGCCAAATCTTGGAAAGTATACAAAATTCTTACAACCGTACCGAACAACCCTAAAAACGGTGCAACACCACCAATTGTACCCAAAATGGTCAAATTCTTTTCTAATTTTCTCAAACCTAATGTTGCTGCGATATCAAAAGAACGTTCAAAACCTGAGCGTTGCTCTTTAAAAATTCTGATAGCTTCTTCAGTAACTTCACCAAACACACCGCCGCAACGGATAGCAACACTTTGCGCACTTTGCAAATCATTAGCTGCCAATTCCGGTTGTAATGCTCTGATAAAATCTTCAATATCTCGTTTGTTTTTCTTGTAAAAAGACAATCTGTTAATCACAACTGCGACAACCAAAAACCCGCAGAATACAATCGGAACCAAAACCGGCCAATCCATTTTAAACGCTTCTAATAGTAATTCCATTTTTTTATCCTCATATTTTCTAATAGTAACTTTTTTATATTAATTTTTAATTATAACCGGACGCACCAAATACGTTATAATCAAACGTAAACTGAATATCTATACTTTGGCGCTTATATTCAGGTGGTAGTGGCTTAAACGGTGCAGTTAACTGTACTGCTTGTAATGCCGCCTTATCAGCACTAGGAAGCCCTGAAGATTTAAACACCGAACAAGATAACAATCTACCGTCTTTTGCGATTTTGAAAAGTAACACTACGCGTTTACTTTCATTACCTTTTGGCGGGTCCCAATTCATCTTAATACGACGTTGTAACTCTCTCATATAAGGCCCAAAATCCGGTTCTCTGATAGCATCAATTCCCGGTCTGCCGTTAGGATTACCCGGCCCTGGGTTTCCACCACCGGTACCGCCACCACCAGACGCAAGCTTAGTACCTGATGAAGAACCGCCACTTGAACCAGTCGGCGCCAATGATGGCCCTACACCACTACCGGCAGAAGAATATCCGCCTCCGCCACCACCTATAGCAGATTTACCGGAACCGCTTATAGGTCCAGTTGCATATTTGCCGGCAGTTGTTCCACCTTTTGGAACCGGAACTGTAAACGGCGAAGTAGGTGCAGTAACAGCTTTCGGTGTCATAACCGGCTTAACTGAAGGTTTTGCGGTTGGCGGTTGTGGTTTTGCAGCCTCAGCTTTTTTTGGTCCGGCTTGAGCTGACGGTGCCTTTGGCGCTTTTGCTTGTTTTGGCGCTGAAGGCTGAACTACTTTTTGAGGTTGTGGCTTAGCTTGAGCTTTTTCTGTAGGCGCCGGAGATGATTTTTGAACCGGCCCCGGTGACGGAGACGGCATAGAAATCTTTTTGCTCGGGTCATGATGTCCGCCGGCACGCGAATTTATATCCGCTCTAAATGGCGTCTTTTTATTAATCGGCTCGGCCTCATGATCGACAAGAACAAATTCTATATCAGGAGCTTTTGCAACCGGAGGCTTAAATGTCAAGAAATTTATTCCTAAAAGTTGCAAAATCAACATAGTCAAAAGCGTTGACCCTATAATTCCTGCGTGGAGCAATATAGAAATCAAAAAAGCTTTTTGCATTGGAATTTCGTCTTTACTTTGCTGCGCAACTTTCGGCAAAGTATAAATAGGCTTATTTCCCTCTATCTCTCTATCTATTAAATTATCCGTATATTTCCCTAGAATAGACATTTATTTCCCTTGAGGCATTTTAAAACCTCTTTTCTAACTCTTCATAATAATCTTATCTAAAACAAAATTATTATAATTACCCGCTCGGCTAATAATTACGATTATATACATTAGGGTTAACTGTAATCGGTTGAGTCAATAGCAACTGAACGGTTGCGTTCACCGGAATTTCAACGTCTTTACCTTTATCCCAAATAGATTTTACAAGTCCTCCGCCTGCACCGACAGCCGTTGCTAATGCGGTCCCCTTACCGACTTCACCACCGGCCATAGGAGAAATAATAACTCCGGCCAAAGCTCCAGCAGCCGAACCGATTGCCAAATCTTTGCCATATTCTTTTGCAACATCCATTTTCGTTCCACCCAATAATAATCCACTATTATCATCAGTTTTTATAACTGCAGATATTGGGATTTGCACACCATACGGCGTTACAACTTGAGTAAATCTTATCAAAACTCTTCCGTTAATACCGCCTCTTTTGGCCTTAGAAACTTCAATGACAGAACCGGTAACCGAACTTCCGGCCGGTGCTATCAAATTATTTCCATAGTAAAAATCAGAACCCAAAGCCATTGTAACATTTTGTCCCAAACTTAATGTTGCAGAACTTATCGGAGTTGTAACTACTGCAGCAAAATTTTGCCCTGCCGGAACTGTTACAACACTTCCTTTCAAAGTGCCGGTTCCGGAAATATTTTCTTGTACATAATTATTTTGATTATACACAGGAGTAACCGGTGCAGCCGGAGTGAAATCATAATTTGTCGCCGCAAACGTACTCATTGTGCTTATTAAAAGTGCTGTCAAAATATATATTTTTCTCATAATACACCTCACATATCCTTATTTATATTGTATTAAAATATTAGATTTTGTCAATAAATTAATGTGTGCGAAACGTACATAGGTGCAGTCAATACAACTATTTGCGCAGAACCGGCCTGTATAGTTGAATGAATTCCCATTTTTCTTTCCATGCTTGGTTTCATTCTCAAATTCATATATCGAAACCTAGATTGATAATGCGGAACTTTTATCCATTTAACCGGTTCAGAAATCCCGCCTCCAATCAAGTTGTTATTAGATGTATAAATATACCCTTTCATTGGAACTTCACATCCATCGGCATAAATCATTTTCGTCAACTTAATTTTCATCGACGCATTTGTACCGACAACGGGGTCATGAATTTCTTCGATATAACCATAAACAACCGTATCTTTTGGAATAACTTTTGTTTCTCTTATAAACAAATCACTTGTTGTTAAAAACTTGACCTTATACCCTTCGTTACAAGTTGCCGTTGAAATCTCTTGCATTGTCATTACTGGTATAAATGTTCCCGTAGGAATTTCAATCTGTGAATAATCCCTCAACTCTAATTGAACATTCTCAAACTCTTGAGCTTGAATTGTTGGCACAAATGCAAAAGATAGCATTATTGTAAGTATTAAAAATATCTTCTTCATATAACTTATTATAACATTTTTTTCAGAATAATCAACAAAAAACCACCTCAATTATAAGAGGTGGTTTTTTGCAATTCTTGAATTAACTAACAACGATGTCTAATTGCCGCTGCTTGAGCTTGTAATTTTGCCAATCTGCCGGCTGCACCTTTATCTGTTGCCAACATAGTCTCTGCAATTTTAGATTCTAACTCAGCTAACACACCTTGAAAATGTTCTTTTGTAGAACCGACCAATTGACCCGCCAAAGCATCCAATTCTTTTTGACGTTTCGCATGGGCCGCCGGAGTTGTTCTGGCCATTGATTCTTCCATTTCTCTTACTATGTTATTTGCAACTTCAACTCTACCGGCATTCATTGCTTTTTTTGTTTCATTACTTAATCCCGGCACGTCTGAAAATACATTTATCGGTTCTTTTTTCTTAAACCATCCTTTAATTGTTTTGATTGGATGTTTCAAGAAATCTACGAACTTTTTACCGGCTTTTTTCAATGTTTGACCGGCATTTTTAGCAAATTGTTTAAAATTACCGGTTTTAAACAACTGTTTTATATCTTTTCGGACAATCACACCCGCAGTAATCGCAGCAGCACCTACCGTAACTGCAGCTGCAGTTGCAATTTTTTCTTTCTTTGACATATTTGCCATACGGTCTTTCATATCAGAATAACGACCTTGGAAATTTACACTGTTTGTTTGAGCCATATTAACGCCATTAATCATATTTAACGTTACCTTTCTTTTATACACTGTTATGTTGATAGCATTAAAGCAAGTAAAAATAAATTTTGCTACATAATTATATAAATATTAAAAAAATGTTACAATAATAAAAGGCCGATTGAAATCGGCCTTTTAATCTCTCTCTTCTTATTTTGATTTCTTATGAACAACCGGAATATCCGCAATTCAAACAAATAAAGCAACCTTCTGCCATTTGAATTTCAGTTCCGCATTCAGGACATTTTACGGTTTTAACTTCACCCGTAGGCGCGTATTCTTCAACAACTTCTTCAACAACAACCTCTTCTTTTTTCTCTTCAGATTTTTTAGCATCCAAATTCATCGGTTGGAATTGACGAGAATTGTTTCTATAAACCGTAATACCTTTTAAATCATTTTTGTAAGCCAAAACGTAAGCTTCTTCGATATCTTCACGAGTTGCGTGTTCTTCAAAGTTTACAGTTTTCGAAACCGCATTATCTGTATGTAATTGGAAAGCAGCTTGCATTTTTACATGCCAGTACGGTGAAACGTCATGAGCAGTCGCAAAAATATGTTTGATTTCATCAGATATACCGTCAACATGTTTTACAGAACCATCAACCGCAATCTTTTTCATCAAATCTTCTGAATACAAACCTTTTTTAATCATGTAATCTTTGAAAATAGGGTTGATTTCAAGCATTTCGGTGCCATCCATAATCAATCTTGAGAATACAAGCCCGAACAATGGTTCTACACCACCTGATGCAGCGGCAATCATAGAAATCGTACCTGTTGGCGCAATACAAGTTGTAGTTGCGTTTCTGATACCATATTTTTTAATTTGTTCATCTAATTCTTTCCATTGTTCATCTTTAATCATTCCGGCAGATTTACCTTGGTATTTGTTGTATAAGAAATCTTTACCATCGTAGATACTACCTACAAAATTGTTAAATCTTCCTCTTTCTTTAGAAAGCTCTATTGATTCGCATTTTGATTCATAATCAATAAATTCCATAACTTGTCCTGCAAGTTTTGTACCTTCTTCAGAATTATAAGAGATGCCCATTTTCATAAGCATATCTGCCCAACCCATTACACCAAGTCCAATTTTTCTGTTATTTTGAACCATTTCAGAAATTTGTGGAAGCGGATAATTGTTAACTGCAATTACGTTGTCCAAGAAACGGATAGCCGTTCTTGTTGTTTCGGCAAGTCTTGCCCAATTAACTGAAACTTTACCATCAACTTCATCAAGCATTTGACCAAGGTTAATTGAACCAAGGTTGCAAGCTTCATAAGAAAGCAACGGAACTTCACCACAAGGGTTTGTTGATTCAATAGAGCCAACATGCGGAGTAGGGTTGTCGGAATTCATCGTATCAATAAAGACGATACCCGGTTCACCGTTTCTCCAAGCGCCATCAATAATCATGTCAAAAATCTTTTTAGCACTCATTTTGCCAACTGCTTCGCCATTCATAGGGTTGATTAAATCATAATCAGTACCGGCAATATAAGCTTCCATGAATTTGTCAGTAATAGCAACCGAAATATTAAAGTTGTTCAATTTATTGTTATCAGATTTACAGTTAATAAAATCAATAATATCAGGGTGGTCAACTCTCAAAATACCCATGTTTGCGCCACGTCTTGTACCGCCTTGTTTTACTGCTTCAGTTGCGGCATTGAACACTTCCATAAAAGAAACCGGCCCTGAAGAAACGCCCATAGTTGAACGAACAACACTATTTTTAGGTCTCAATTTTGAGAAAGAGAAACCTGTACCTCCACCTGACTTGTGGATAAGCGCAGTATTTTTAACTGTTTCGAAAATACCTTCAAGACTATCTTCAACCGGCAAAACAAAACACGCAGCCAACTGGCCCAATTCACGTCCGGCATTCATCAAAGTTGGTGAATTTGGCATGAAATATCTGTTCGTAATTGCATGATAAAATCTGTCAGAAAGTTTTTTAACATCATCTTGAGATGCCCCAAACTTCAAATCACCGGCAGCAATTGTGTCCGCAACACGTCTGAACATATCAGCCGGAGTTTCGGTACAATTACCATCCTTATCTCTTTTCAAGTATCTTTTTTCTAAAACCTTAATCGCGTTTTCCGTTAAATTTAGCTTTTCCTCAGCCACAGTAGTCACATTAACCTCCCATTTGCATGTTTTGTAAATAACCTTAGAACAATTGTACAACATGATATATAGGGCATGGCAAGCACGTACATAAAACTTTTACAAATGGTAATAATTATATAAAATTGAGTAATTTTACTTTGTACAAATAACTATGTAAGGGTACAATTCATTGCACCCTTACGATTTCACCTATACTATATAAATTTATCTATACCTAACCTTAAACGGATAATCATCTGGTATTTTCCAACTATTAACCTGAATCAATCGGGTACAATATGCGTTCCAGCTTCCATCAGCTCCACAACCAAAATTTGTATGTGTATAAAGTTTTTCAACATCACCATTCCAACCAGAATCAAATGTTCTAAATCCCGTATCATTGGTAAACATAAAGGCAAATGCACAACGACCAACAAAATTTCTATAATGATTGTTATTATTTACAATACATTTCTTATAATTACCTGGATAGAAAAGCCAGTCTCTACCATTAGCATCACTTTGACCCCAAGCAAAAGAACTGCCATCAGATAAAATATAAAATCTTGTTGGATGTAATGTATGATAACCATCTTCATATTTTACAATATTTAAATGTTTTCCAAGATGAGACATAAAAAATTCATGCTGAGCCTCTCTTTGGCCAGTACCATAAATATCCTCCCACCAAGTATTTACGTCACCATATTCAACCTTTGCCATATTAATAGCCTGATTCATTGATGAATAAAATTTTTTTAACCTTGTTTCCACTACTTGTTTGTTGTGATTTTCGATTAACGTTGGTATCGTCAACGCTGCAACTACCCCACCGTTTGCTAGGGTGATTAGGACTTCGGCGAGGGTAAAGGCTGCCTTTGTACCCGAACTGGCTACTGCGCCTCGCGATGTGACAGCCCACGTGACGCGATCTCTTTTCAACGATGTCGATGAATTTAGATCGCGCAACATGTGCGCGATGACAGAAGAACTAATTACTTCTTGATTTTTACAATTTTTTGTCATTCTTTGACTCCTTTCATTTTTTCTACTTTTATTAACTTGTACTACTGCTATTTTTTACCCTTCCCCTCGCTCCTTGGGGGAGAGGGGAATATTTTGGAAGAATGATTATTTTTCCGCATGACAATACACCTAATTGCATAACAATTAGGTTTTTAAAAACGTTGATATTACTGGGTTTTAGATGCCCAATAGGGCGCAAACCCGCTCTACGCTTGGATTGCCCCCCCCCCCGTAGGCGCAAATGCA
>JAZSRN010000098.1:0-35014 GCA_045538535.1 Candidatus Gastranaerophilaceae bacterium
GGTAAATATGCTTATGGATAGTATGAACATAGATTTTATCGAGGAATTTGGAAGTTTGAAATTGCCCGAAACCCTTGCTATGATTGTGTTTGCGCCTACGGGGGGGGGGGCAATCCAAGCGTAGAGCGGGTTTGCGCCCTATTAGGTGTCTAAAACCCAGTAATATCAACGTTTTTAAAAACCTAATTGCTATGCAATTAGGTGTATTGTCGTGCGGAAATTCTGGGCGTGGAAGTCCGGAAGAAGGGGGTACAGTCCCTCTGTCATCGCGGATTTATTCCGCGATCTGTATTCGCCGACATCGGTGTAAAAAGATTGCGCAACAAGTGCGCAATGACAAATAAAAAATAAAGGTATTACAAGTTAATAAAAATAGAAAACAAAAAAGAAAGGAGTCAAAAATGACAAAAAAAATTAAAATAGGCTTTTCATTGGCAGAAGTATTGATCACTTTAGGTATTATTGGCGTTGTTGCCGCAATATTATTGCCAATATTAATGGCAAAATACAATGAGAAAGTTTTATTGTACCAATTTAAGAAAAGTTATTCGCTACTTTCCGCCGCATTCCGTAAAATAGAAGTAAATAATGATGGTTCATTTCCTGATTGTTATTTATGGGAGACAAGCCCTTATCCATCTGGGACGGCAGGATTTTGTATAGAGTATAATGATGATGGTTCATGTAAATCTTGGGCTCCTCAACCGTCGGATTATTATGGACCTACATCTCAATGCTCTATAATTCAAGACGAATTTGAAAAAGTAGTTCAAATTGCTAAAAAATGCGAAAATAAAGCGTATGAGCAAGGATGTATCCCAGTTTATAATGGTATTGAAAAAGTTGTAAAAGAAAAAAACCCTAATATTACTGATTCTGAATTGAATAAAAAAATCTCCGGTGGTGCTTGGTGGAAAACTGATTCAATAGCAAATGATAGAACGGCTTATGTTTTAGCAGATGGGACAATAATATTATTATCAGGTTGGAGCGGGATGAGGGTTTTTGCAATAGATGTAAATGGTCATAAAGCTCCAAATAAATGGGGACATGATTTATTTATCTTTAATTTGCGCGGAATGCCGGGTGCTCAAGTACGCCTAAAACAAGATACATTGGTTATACTCTCTGAGAAAAACGGAAAATCGACATTGGAAATGATGAGACAGTAAAAAGATGAAGTCAATAGCTGTATTTAATTTAATGCACATACATGTATAATAATGTATGTGCATTTTTTATCAATATTTGTGCGTGGAATTAAGTCAAACAATACCGCACTTGTCTATATATGTCGGATGTTTTGTGGTTACAGAACACCCGCCTTATCTATAATTGTCGTATCCTTAGCGTAGGGACAATGCCTTTTATAGAGTCAAATAGCTACAATACGGTGTATCCGGTGTAACTATCGGGATTGTGAACATAAAGGTATTGTTTTTGCCATCGGTTATTAGGTCAATGGTGCCGTCGTGACCTTCTTCGATAACTTTTTTACAATAATACAAGCCCAATCCGGTGCCGATATAGCCTGTGTATCTGGATTCACAAACATATTTGTCAAAAATTTGTTTTTTAAGGCTTTCAGATATCGGATAGCTTGAGTTTTGGACTTTGTAAATCAAATTTTTACCTTCTTTGTCCAGTTCTATTTTTACATTAATTTCAGACCCTTCAAGGGCGTATTTTGCCGCATTGTTTAAAAGGTTTCCAACAACTCTTCTAAGTTGTGTTTCATCTGCAAATATGTATTTGTTGTTTTTATTGAGTTTTGAATGGTATTGGATTGACAATTTGCGTTCGGTTGCAAAGTTTGTAATCTCGCGGATGCTTTTTTCTGTAAGTTTGTTTATATCAAAGGATTCTTTTTGGAGTTCGACGAGGCCGTTATTTTCTTTGTAAGTTTTTATTATTGAAAATAACATATTTCGCATGTAATCTGTTGATTCAATAATCATATCCAAAATTTCGCTTTGTTCTTTGTTTATTTCTCCGAACATGCCTTCTTTTAGCATTTTTAAGCTACTCATTTGGGCCAAAAGAGGGTTTTTTAAGTCGTGCGTCAGTGTTGCGATGAATAAGTCTTTTTGACTTTCTTGTTGCTTTTCTTTGTCGATATTTTGCGCCAAAACTAATAAACTGTTTACATCATCATTTTCGTCAAAAATAGGAATTTTTGATACTTTGTACCAGTGTTCCAAATTATTGTAATCCAATGTACTTTTTTCTTTAGTAAGAACTTTTTTCTGCTTGAATACGTATTCATCTTCTTGGTCAGCCTCTTCTTGGGCGCAATCCATATTTAATTGAATATTATCCGCAAAGCAGTCATAACCTTCATAGACAAAGCTTTTGGAGTGATTTGGGCCGACAATATATCTGCGATTTTTGTCTTTCATATAGACGTGTAAAGGTAAGTGTTCAAGCAGTGTATCCATTTGTGCCATTTTTTTTAAAAGTTCGTGTTTGAGATTTTCTTCATTGGTAACATCTCTTGCTACTGCTAAAATTCCTTTGGCTACTCCACAACTTATTATTGGTGTAATTGTTTGGTGTATTATTTTTTGTTGTCCATGGATAATGGTTTTGAAATTGTGTGAAACTGTTTTTTGATAAGTTAAAACTTCTTGTACTTTCTCTTCTATTTGAGTTGCAACATCGTGAGGGATTACATTTTTTATGTGCTGGCCTATGATATCTGACTCACTAGGAATTCCTATACATTTGACGAATGCTTTGTTACATGCGATATATTTGAGATTGAGATCCTTTAGAGTAATAATATCGTCGCAATGTTCCATAATAGAATTGAGTAGATTTATTGAGCTATTCGTATTTACAAGTATTTCTTGCATAAGTGTTAACCTCAGACTTTTTAAAAGTAATATGTTTTATATAGGATTAGCCTAATTTACCAGTATTAAATCTTAAACAAAAATATAAGTCTATTATACACATGGGTAATATTACCATTTTTTAAAAATAAAGAATGCGGCAAGCACAATTAGCGCAAAACCTACTAAATAATTCCATTTGAATTGTTCTTTTAAATATGTAATGGAAAATATCGAAAAAACGATTAGTGTAATAATTTCTTGAATGGTTTTTAATTGTGCCGCAGAATAAACTTCATGCCCGATTCGGTTTGCAGGAACTTGAAAACAATATTCAAAAAACGCAATGCCCCAACTAATTAGTATTACGGCAAATAGCGCAGTGCTTTTGTGTTTGAGGTGGCCATACCACGCAAATGTCATGAAAATGTTTGATATTGTAAGTAATATTATCGGTGCAAAATGATTATACATGTAAAAATTCCTTTGTTTTAACCAACACTATTATAGAATAAATAAAAGATATTGACATTTAATTTTGTTTTGGTTATCATGAACTAGCGATGCCGACTTGGCTCAATGGTAGAGCAACGGTTTTGTAAACCGTAGGTTGTAGGTTCGATTCCTATAGTCGGCATTTTTATTGACAAGATAGCCTGAGTAAATGAGCCCTTGTGGCACAGGGGTAGCGCACTCCCTTGGTAAGGGAGAGGTCACGAGTTCAAATCTCGTCAAGGGCAGATTTTGAACATCAGGTAAAATATATATGGGTAGGTGCCCGAGTGGCTAAAGGGAACAGACTGTAAATCTGTCGGTGCGAGCCTACGGTGGTTCGAATCCACCCCTGCCCAGATTTTAAATAAAGAGGTTGGAATTTTCTAACCTCTTTTTTGTTATGTAGCATGTAGGTTGGGTGAAACCCAACAAAATTGTCTGTTCTTTCTTCTCAAACCGAGTGTCAAAATATAGAAATCACGATGGCAAAACACGGAATTGCCGTTACACGCGAGCGAGCAAAATACGAATCCCACCACCACCTCCATTTAAAAAGCCCAAACCATAAAGGTTTTGGGCTTTTCTTGTTAAGTGCTATGTCCATATTGTGTCCATTATCCATTTTGAATAATTCTATTTTAATGAGTGTAGTAAGACAATCAGTTTGACAAAGGTGGTTAGTTTGATAATTTTTAGCAAAGTCCCCTCGTTGTAGGGCTTTTAACGGTCGGAAGCAGGTTGATTTAAAAAATATCAAACTAATCTTTCTTGCACTTTATCTGCATTTTAACTGCTCGCACTTTTACTTTATTTTCAATGCTTTTCAGCTGTTTGATAGTTTATGGTTAGTTTGATATTTTACGGCAATGTGAGTGTAATTATTTTCATATTTGAATTATTACAAACTGTAATATTAGTCATCTTATTCATATTGGCGGTTAACGTAAAATTTACCAAAATTTGTGGACATGTACTCTCATTCATGTTATAATTTGCTTGCAAAGTACTAACTTATAGGAAATGACATGAAAAATAAATTGTTAATAAGTATAATTATGGTATTCTTATCAGTATCTCCTTGTTTTGCTGATGGAGGTATTCCATTATGGGTAATGAGTGCACCAACTCTTTTTGCTTTTGGTTTACCAGAAGGTATAAAAGGAACTTTATTTACTTTTATTTTATCTTTAATCCTTTTACTATTTGTATCTCTAATAGAAACATTTGTATCTAAATTCATATTAAAAAATATTAATTTTATAAAATTATTTAAAATAATGTATAAGGCAAATCTTGTTTCTACGATTGTTGGTTTTCTAATTGTAATTGCACCTATTCCCTTTGAAAAAGAATTATTAAAAGAACCGTTAGCTTATGCAATAGTTGGACCATGGGGAAAATTCTTTTTCTATTCATTATTACTATTAAATATTATATTACTTGTTGTTTCAATTATTGTCGAATATTATGTCAGCAAAATAGATTTGGAAAAAGATTATAATAAAGCAGAAATTAAAAAATCTTTTTTGTTGGCAAATATGACAAGCTATGCATTACCCTTAATTATATACACCATCGCAAGTATTTCATTTGGACTTTATGATATTCAGGAAAATCAATATAAAAAGATTAATGTTTTTGATATTGATAATATTGAAATTACAAAACCTGCCTTTATACCTAATCCGATAACTAAAAAAGAGTGTAATTCTATGAAAAAACAACTGGGGATTAAAGCTCGTTGTAATATGGAAAAAGATTATTGGGCGGGTGCTGTTGCCACATGTGGAGGCGTGGAACATTTATTATCTGAAGCTCAAATAGATAAATTATATAACCGTATATATACAAAAGATGAAAATGGTATTAATAAATACAATGGTTTAATAGCATCACAATATGGATTTCCAAGAATATTACCTAGAAATGAGAATAATGTTGCAGAGTTAATATTGTGGACAAATAAATCAGGTGCAACTACTTATGATGTTGAACCTATTTATGTAAGAGAATATAGTAAAGGACATGTAGTAGTGCATTATTTTGGAAAAACTAAAGATGATAGCAATATTTATGCAATATGCATAAATAACAAAAATATAACAGATAAAAAACCAAAGAAAAAACATTTACGATATATAAAAGTATGGTAAAAATCGGAGAAATTTCCGAATAATCTTACATTATTTAAACGATTTGCTAATAAGGTTTTCCGAAAATAATCAAACTGTCTGTTTCATTCTGTCAAACTAACTGTTTGTATACAGCCACTCTGTGTCCATTACCTCTGTGTTTTTTTGTCCATTTTGACCGGAAGTAAAATAAAATGTAGGTTAGGCTTTCAGTCCAATAATACTATAATAGTGGTTGGAAGTGGGTTGAAAAACTGGGCGTAAACTGACTTTTGTTGGGCTTTGTTGCGTAGTAAGGTAGCAAGAGTGCGTTTATATGCCTCTCCCTCGCTCTTTGGAGACCCTCTCACATAAAGGGCGAGGGTGATAGTGTGTAAAAAACAAAACTTCATAGGTCGTTTGTTTTTCTAAAATATGGGAATAAATAAAGTATGGTCGATAGGGTATAAAATCAGTTACGAGTTTTAACATGTTAACAAATGTAACAAATTAAGGAGTTGTTGAAATTGGCTGAAATTAGAAACGTTTACTTATATAAGAAGTAAACAAAAAGAGAGAGTAACATGAGCGTAAACAAACCAGGATTAGCAAAATCTTCACAAGCTCTGACATTCGCAAAGAATACTCAGGGCAAGAAGACATCACTTGTTTCCGCATACCGAGATGGTACGGCGGCTAATCCTCGTTCGACCGTTACTGTTAATTTGAGAAATACACAAAGTCGGGTTGAGGTATTTACATCGTCTGGTGCGCGAGTAATGCTTAATGGTGGACAAACTTCACTGAGAAATGTAAATCCGATGTTGGTACGAAACGATAATTCAGCTTTGCGAGCTGGATTGAACCCAAATCGTGGTTACGATATCAAGTACATGAAAGATATGCAAAAATGGTGGGCCGCAAACCAAGGTACTCATCATTGTAATTCAGATGGCATGTCCGGATGGCAAAAGACGATGATTGCAATGTCTGCAATAAATCAGCTTGCTCAAACTTTTGCTGATGTGACTACTGATAAAGCTGGCAAATCTTCATCAACCACGGCTGCAGCAAATCCTTCTTCAACAGAATCTGTAAGTAATAAGGCGATAGTTTCATCTAGTTCGACAAAAATTTCAAATTCAACAACTGGTACTATTAGTGGCATGAGCAAAGCAAAAGATTCGTCTACATTGCGTGGTGCGATAGAATCTGCAGAAAATGCGAAAGCTTCAATGCAAGCAGAGTTGGCAAGTTTGAAAGAACAAATTCCAAGCTTGAAAGAGGCTGCTAATGATGTTAAAGAAGATTTAGCCAAGTTGAATGAAGAAGTTAAAACAAAAGAAAAAGCTGTAAGCGAGCAGAAAGCTGATTTGAGTCAAAAAGAATCTAATTATAAGGATGCGGAAAAAACTTTAGCTAAGCAAAATGAAGCGTTTAATACTGCATGTAACAACTTGAAGGCTGCAAATAATCGTTTAGGCATTGCAGAAGGTAACTTATCAACTGCTAAAGAGGCATTTACTGCGGCGCAAAATAATATTGATCCAAACACAGGTGCTCCGGTACAACCGGCTTATAGCCAAGCTGAAGCTGCTTATGAAAAGGCTGAAGCTGCTTTTAGACAAGCTCAAGCTGATGTTGATAAGGCGGAAAACGCAAAACAACAAGCTGCAGGTAGTCTTGAAGATGCTAAAGCTAATAAAGAAAGTACAAAAAAATGGTACTTAGAATCTAAGCAAAATTATGAAGCAGCAAAAGAAAGTTACGAAACATCGAAAAAAGAACTGGATACTATGAAAGGTAAACAAGCAGAAATGCAAGCTAAAGTTGACGCATATGAAAATGCTGTTAAGCAACAAACGCAGTTAATTAATGATATAGCAGCTTTAGACTCTGAAATACCTACGCAAAAAACTCGTTTAGCTGAATTGGAAAAGAAAGAAAGTGACGGTCTTGAGAATGCGGTTAATACTATATTAAAGATGGAAAGTAAGATGTCTGGCAAAGATGGTATTTTAGATACTGATGATGATAAAAAATTAGGTTCTAAAAACAAAGCCAAGTATAATGAAGCACTAGATTTAAGAAGAAATGTCAACTATTCGAAGTTGGCACAAACAAATGGTGAAACTCTTGGTGGTACAACATTCCGTAAAGCTTCATATGATGGTGAAACATTGTATATGATTGGTATGAAAGCTGTTACTGCAGATGAATACAATAAGGCTTATCAAAGTGCTGGTGGAATATTGCCAACAGACATGCAAAATACCTATGACAACCTTGGCATTCTACGGACAATGATGGATGATACAGCTTTTGCATAATTTACCTTCCTTTACAATGACTTTACTTTTTATGAATATTATTTTATAATTTAAACAAGCAGTATTGCAAAAAAAGAACGGGAACCCTCGTTCTTTTTTTCTCTTTATTGCCTAATTTAGGGATAAAGATGTTTGTTATCAAGGCTCGTTTTGATGATTTTGATAGATGAACGGAAAGGAAGTGTAATGAAGCAGGATATTAACAGACATGATATTTTGGAAAAAATTACTCCGTTAATTGAAAATACCGCTATGCGTTACGGGTATATTCCTATTGAAATTGAATTTGTAAAAGAAAATCATCGTTGGTTTTTGAGAATTTTTCTTTATTCCAAAGAAAAAGATGTTACTCTTGATGATTGCGAAAAGGTTACTCGTAGTTTGAGTGATTATTTGGATGAGCTTATTCCGGTAAAATATTATCTGGAAGTTTCGTCACCGGGGTTGGAGCGTAAATTTAAATCTAACAAGGAATTTGTTATTTTTAAAGGTAGAAGAGTCAGTGTAAAACTTCGTAATCCATTGGAAGGTGAAACTGAAAAAATTTTTAAAGGCGAAATATTAGACTGGGATGACAGCGAAGGTTTGAAATTCTTCCGTTTTGATGACGGACAAGAGTTGCAAATTCCGCCGGATAATATTCAATCTGCAAAGTTGTACATTGATTGAGAGTGCAAGGGCAGTAAGGGCTTAAGGTCTTTGAAATAATTATAAATAATTTAAAATAAAGGAGAAATAAAATGATTAAAATTGGTACAGCATTATTTGAAGCTTGTGAAGAGCTTGAAAGAGAAAGAGGAATTTCTAAAGAAGTTTTGATTGCGTCTTTGTGCGATGCGATGGTTGCGGCTTACAAAAAACACATGCATATCAAGGAAGCTGATAATATTACTGCAATTCTTGATGAACAATCCGGAGAAATCGGTGTTTTCAGAACAAAATCGGTAGTTGATTCAGTTGAAGATGAAGATACACAAATTTCTATCGGACAAGCTTCTGAAATTGCTGATGGCGTTGAAGTCGGCGATGAACTTCAAATAGAAGTTACTCCGGAACAATTCGGACGTATTGCGGCACAATCGGCTAAACAAGTTATTACGCAAAGAATCAGAGAGGCTGAAAGAAACCTTGTATTGCGCGAATTCCTTGACAAAAAAGGAACTTTGACAACAGGTATTATTCAACGTGTTGAAAATAGAAATGTAATTGTTAATATCGGTAAGATTGATGCAATTATGCCTCAAAAAGAACAAATTCCGGGCGAATATTATAAATCCGGTAACAGAATCAGAGTGTTTGTTTTGAACGTAAAAGAAACAAATAGATTGCCTCAAGTTATCGTTTCGCATGCGCATGCCGAAATTGTTAGAGAACTTTTTGAACTCGAAGTTCCTGAAATTGAAGACGGTATCGTTGAAATTAAATCAATTTCGCGTGAAGCAGGTTATAGAACAAAAATTGCAGTTTGGTCTAATGATCCAGAAGTTGATTGCGTAGGCGCATGTATTGGGCCTCGTGGTAGCAGAATTCAAACAATCGTTACTGAATTGAAAAACGAAAAAATTGATATCGTTAGATATTCTCAAGATCCGGTTGAATACATTGTAAATGCGCTTTCTCCGGCAAGAATTGTGTCAGTTGATATTTTGGCTGATGATGAATTGGCACACGAAGCAATGGTTGTTGTTCCTGATGATAATTTGTCTTTAGCTATCGGACGCGAAGGCCAAAATGTACGTCTTGCACATAAATTGACCGGTTGGAGAATTGATATTAAGTCTGTTTCACAAATGGAAAAAGCGGAAGCTGAGAACGTTCGCAATTATGTGGAAGAAGAAGTTGAAGAAGTTGAAGACAAATTCGACACCGATGAAATCAACGAAGAAATTGCAGAAGAAATGAATCAACAAGCTTATGACGAAGAAGATATCCAAGTTGAAGAAACTGCAATCGAAGAAACTGAAGAGATAGAATAAGAAATTTATGGGCTTGAAGTCTATTCTTCAAGCCTTTAAAATTTACATGCTTATGTCTTTTTAAATTATTATTGACAAAAGATATTGAGCATATAATATTAATGGTATATTGATTAGAATACCAATATAGTATAAGTAGTATAAGTAGAAAAAAAGGAGAATTAATCTCATGGCACGTGAAAAGTACGAAAGAACCAAACCGCACGTTAACGTAGGTACAGTTGGCCACGTTGACCACGGTAAAACAACATTAACAGCTGCAATTACAGCTACATTGGCTGCAGCAGGTCAAGCAGAATTGAAAAAATTTGACGAAATTGACGCTGCACCGGAAGAAAAAGCTAGAGGTATTACTATCTCTACAGCTCACGTAGAATACGAAACAACAGCAAGACACTATGCACACGTTGACTGCCCAGGTCACGCTGACTATGTTAAAAACATGATTACTGGTGCTGCTCAAATGGACGGTGCTATTCTTGTTATCGCAGCTACAGATGGTCCTATGCCACAAACTCGTGAACACATCTTGCTTGCAAGACAGGTTGGTGTTCCTAACTTGGTTGTATTCTTGAACAAATGTGATATGGTTGATGACCCTGAATTGTTGGAATTGGTTGAAATGGAAGCTAGAGAATTGCTTTCTAAATATGAATTCGATGGCGACAACATTCCTTTCATTCATGGTTCAGCTCTTAAAGCTCTTGAAGCTGTTCAAGCTAACCCATCTATTAAACGTGGTGACGATCAATGGTCAGATAAAATTTGGGAATTGATGGATGCTTTGGATTCTTACTTCCCAACTCCTGAACGTGATTTGGACAAACCATTCTTGATGCCGGTTGAAGACGTATTCTCAATCACTGGTCGTGGTACAGTTGCTACTGGTAGAGTAGAACGTGGTATCGTTAAAGTTGGTGATGAAGTTGAATTGGTTGGTCTTGGCGAAACTAAGAAAACAACTGTTACAGGTGTTGAAATGTTCAGAAAATCACTTGACCAAGGTCAAGCTGGTGACAACGTAGGTGCTTTGCTTCGTGGTGTTGATAAAACTGAAATCCAACGTGGTCAAGTACTTTGCAAACCTGGTTCAATTAAACCACACACTAAATTTACAGCTAACGTTTACGTTTTGACAAAAGATGAAGGCGGACGTCACACTCCATTCTTCCCTGGTTACAGACCACAATTCTACATCAGAACAACTGACGTTACTGGTTCAATCAAATTCGAAGGCGAAATGGTAATGCCTGGTGATAACGTAGTTATGGAAGTTGAACTTATCGCTCCAGTAGCTATCGAAGAAGGTATGAGATTCGCTATCCGTGAAGGTGGTAGAACAGTTGGTGCTGGTGTTGTAGACAAAATTATTGAATAGTCAAAACACTAGTCAAAAATTTAAAATAACCTAAGAGAAATCTTAGGTTATTTTTTTGTTTTAATTATTTGATACTATTTTTTCGAATTTTATTTCATAGCCCAAAATTTTGGCCAAAAGTTTAAGCTCGTCATATTTCATTGAGCTGTTTACCAATTTTTGGGACAGTCCGTGGACGGTATATTTTTTACCAGTTGCTTTTGAGGCATCTTTTGCAAGTTCGGTAAGCGTCATTTTTTCTTTTAGTAATAATATTTTTAAATCTTCTCTAACACTCATTATGTGTATAATTATATAATTTTCATTAAATATTGACATCTTTTAAATGATAGGTTATAATATTCAATATAATTAATGAATTTTATTTAAAAATATATAATAATTTAAAATAAAACTTAATACATTTTTGTAAAACATTAGAAATGAAAGGATTTAACATGAAAAGACAAGGTTTTACTTTAGCGGAAGTATTGATTACTTTGGGAATCATCGGGGTTATTGCCGCGTTGACGTTACCAAATTTGATTGCACAACACAAAAAGCAGACTTGGGTTACTCAATTAAGAAAAACAGTTTCAACATTAGAGCAAGGTTTTCAAAAAATGCGTGCCGATGCAGGTGGTGTTGATAGTTTGGAAGATACTGAAGCCTTCATGAAAATGAGGAGTAATGAAGCGACGTATGGAGAATGTCATATTTGGAACCTTGGTACTGATGCGGTTTGTGATGATCTTTTTAAAAACTATATGCCAAAATATTTCAATATTGTAGATTATCCAATATCACCATCTGATTATGTTTACAACTTTAGAAATGATAGTGGTGCAGATACAGCTTTCGATGAGTTTCGTATGATTTTTGCGGATGGTTCAGTTATTGGTTTTGATTTTACAATAGGTCGTCGACATCCTCAAGATAATAATGTTCAGTTGCCAGGAGTGGTACACATTGATGTAAATGGGTTTAAAGCACCTAATACTTATGGGTACGATGTTTTTCTCTTAGGTATCACACCAACTGGGAATTTGGTGGATTGGCGCGAAGCTGATTATTGTGTGGGTGATACGGCATCCGCTGGAGATAGTGGTTGCTATAACTATCTCGCTCGTAACGGTTGGAAAATGGATTATTAATTTTTTAGAAACTATAGGGGGCAATGTTTTACATTGCCCCCTATAGTTTTATATTAACTTCTAAACTAATTATATGATGGCAAATATCTTTACGTTGATATAATTTAATTAGAATAGGAGAATAGTATGATATTAACCGAACACGTTCAAGCCATTGTAAAATCTGCGAAATCAATTGTTGTTGCGCGTAATTATCCAAAATTAGAACCAGAGCATATTATGCTTGCTTTGATGTTGGATGGCAACGATTTGCCTAAAATTTTGATTGAAAGAGTAGGGCTTGATAATCCGCAAATAAAAGAGAGTTTAAATACTTATTTGTCAAAGCGTTCGTATTTTGCACGTGGGAAGTTTTCGGTAGTGCCAAGTTCTGCCGCGACTACTTCTATGTTTAACGTTGCAGAACAAGAGGCGCAAAAATACGGTGATTCAGAAGTTAGTATTGAACATTTGTTCTTGGCTTTGTTCAAAATTGATAATAGAGTTTTGAATTTTTTGTGGGAATATTATAAGATTAATAAAATAGAATTGTACGAAAAAATGTCTGCGGAAGTAGCAAATTTTACTACGGTTGAGACTACAATTGATGAAGATGGTAATGCGGTTACGGTTGAAAAGCAAAAAACGGTTGAAAATCCTATGGATAATGATTTTGAAAATGTGTCTTTAAATAAGAAACAAAAAAGAGAAACAAATGAAGAAAAAGCAATAAAAGATGCTATGGCTAAATATACTTCGGATTTGACTCAAAAGGCAATTGAAGGCAAGTTGGACCCTGTATTAGGTAGAGATGATGAAATTCGTAGACTTATCCAAATTCTTAATCGTCGTACAAAAAATAATCCGGTCATTGTTGGTAATCCCGGGGTTGGTAAAACTGCGATTATCGAAGGTTTAGCCCAAAGAATTGCGACGGGTGATGTGCCAGATAGTTTGAAAAATGATAAAATAATGGCTCTTGATATGGGGGCTATGCTTGCGGGTGCATCATACCGCGGAGAATTTGAAGAACGTTTGAAGTTGGTATTGAAAGGGATAGAACAAAATAGTGACGAGTTGATGCTTTTTATTGATGAAATCCATTCTATTATGAGTGCAGGTGCGTCCGAAGGCTCGTCTGGTGCCGGAGATTTGATTAAACCAATGCTTGCGCGTGGAAGTGTACGTGTCATCGGGGCAACTACCCTTGATGAATATAAACAGTATATCGAAAAAGACAAGGCACTAGAGCGCCGTTTTCAACCGGTGGTGGCCGATGAGCCTTCGGTTGAGACGACTATTAGTATTTTGCGCGGTTTGAAGGACAAGTATGAAGGGTATCATAAAATAAAAATTTTGGATAGTGCACTTGTCGAAGCGGCCAAGTTGTCACACCGTTATATTCCTGATAGAAATTTGCCGGACAAGGCGATTGATTTGATTGACGAAGCTGCGGCGATGGCTCGTATAGCTATCGAAACTTTACCGGAAGAAATAGATATTCTTTTGAGAGAAAAAACTCAGTTAGAAATTGATAGAAAAGCTCTCGAAAGTGATGAAAATGATATTGTTAAAGTTAAAATCGAAAAAATTGATAAGAAACTAGCAGATTTGAATTTAAAAATCGAAAAATTGGATTCGCAGTGGGCCGCAGAACGTAAACGTATTGATAAATTCGGAGTAATTAAAACGAATATCGAAAAATTAAAAACACAAATAGAACTTGCCAAGCATAATCCTGATATGGTAGCGTCATTGCAACAAAAATTAATTCAACTAAAAGATATGGAGACAAAGTTTAAAAAAACTTCTTCGGTTAAAAAATGTCTTTTGAAAGAAGAAATATCAGGTGATGATATTGCGCAAGTCGTCGCAAAATGGACAGGAATTCCTGTGAATAAACTCGTTGAAGAAGAAAGTCAAAAACTTATTGAAATGGAAGAAATTTTACACAAACGTGTTGTTGGCCAAGATGAAGCGGTTAAAAAGATTGCCAATGCAATAAGACTTTCACGTTCCGGCTTAAAAGACCCGAAACGTCCAATAGGTACATTTCTCTTTCTTGGGCCGACCGGAGTTGGAAAAACAGAGTTGGGTAAAACTTTGGCCGAAGTTTTGTTTAACGACGAGGATGCGCTTATCCGAATTGATATGAGTGAATTTATGGAAAAAGCATCTTTGTCAAGATTGGTTGGTGCGACTGCAGGCTATATAGGTTATGAAGAAGGGGGACAATTGACTGAAGCTGTTCGCCGTAAGCCATACTCAGTGGTTTTGTTTGATGAAGTTGAAAAAGCCCATTCCGATGTGTTTAATTTGATGTTACAAATGTTTGACGACGGTCGTTTGACAGATGGGCAAGGTAAGTTAATTGATTTTAAAAATACCGTTATAATTATGACAAGTAATTTGGGTGCTGAAAGTATTGTTGATGAAAATCTTTCGCTTGATGAGAAAAAAGAAGCCTTAAATAATGCTTTGAAAAGCCATTTTAAACCGGAATTTTTGAATAGAATTGATGAAATCGTTATGTTTAATCCGATTGGTTTTGAAGATTTGGTTAAAATTGTTGAAATCCAAACAACACATTTAAAAAATCGGGTTGAAGATTTGGAAATGGAATTGATATTGACAGATAGGGCAAAACAATTTATTGCCAAAGAGGGTTACGAACCTCTTTACGGGGCAAGACCTTTGAAACGTTCGATAAGAGAATTTGTTGAAGTCCCGCTTTCGTTGAAGTTGATTGCGCAAGAGTTTTCGAAGGGCGATAAGATAACTGTTGATGAACAAAATGGACAACTTATTTTTTCAAAGTAGATTGATGTAAATTGATTAACCTTCTTTTTGTGGTAATATTAGTGTATGTTGCCGAGAAATAAAGGATAGCTTATGAAGTTTACACAAGATGTTTTGATGAAAATGTATAATATGGATTTGGAAGATTTGCTAAAGATTTCAAGTCAATTTGTCAAAGAAAATGTAGAATTTTGTTCTTTGATAAATGCCCGAAATGGTAAGTGTTCTCAAAATTGTAAGTATTGTGCGCAAAGTTCTCATTACTGTACAAATATCGAAAGTTTTCCGTTAGTGGAAGTCGAAAAAGTTGTTGAAATGGCTCGAGAGGCTAAATCAAATCTGGCTTCACGCTTTGCAATTGTAACCAGTGGCAAAACTCCCGATGAAGGGCGCGATTTTAATTTAGAATTGGAAATGATTAAAGAAATTAACAAAATTGAGGGACTAAATTCTTGCGCATCAATAGGGATTTTGACTGAAGAACAAGCTAAAGCTCTTGCGGATGCGGGTTTAAAAAGATTTCATCATAATATCAATACAAGCCGTTCTTATTATCCTAATGTTTGTACAACACATACTTTTGAGGATAGATTAAATACGTGTCGACTTGTAAAAAAATACGGTATGGAGTTGTGTTGCGGAGTAATTCTCGGCATGGGTGAAACCGTTGAACAGCGAATTGAGATGGCTTTAAATTTGGCCGAAATTGAACCGGATAGTATTCCGATAAATATTTTGATGCCAATTGCGGAGACGCCTTTTGAAAATTATCATGACAAAATTGATGAAGAGAACATATTGCGAACACTTGCAATTTTTAAAATAGCCAATCCAAATGCCATATTGCGTTTTTGTGGCGGTAGAATGCGTTTGTCCGAATCAAATCAAGAAAAGGCTTTGCAAACTTGCGTTGAAGGAATATTAATCGGGAATTATTTGACTACAGTTGGAAAAGAGCCACAAGCAGATATTGCAACAATTAAAAAAATTGGTAAAAAAATCTTGTAAAATTTTTGTTAAGCAGTATAATTTTTGTGCAAAGAAGTTAATTTAAAATCGGGATGTAGCGCAGCTTGGTAGCGCACCGTGTTCGGGTCGCGGGGGCCGCAGGTTCAAATCCTGTCATCCCGATTTTTGCTAAGTTGGCAGTATGCATTTTAGTGGGTGAAGTTAGTATAAATTAACACTTGGTTTGAGGAAAAGTAACATTTGATTTGAGAATAATTTTTGTGCGTATAAACGCACGAAATTTCAAACTAACCAATTTATTATAAATTATTTATAATCGAGTAAAATTTCATTTTCAATTTTCCAAGAACCTTCTTTTATAAGTCGTTCGGCTTCATTTTTAGGAACCCATTTTACTTCTCTAATGATATTATTACCTTTTCCATAACTACCCACTTTTACATAACGATATATTTGTCTGAGTCCTGCGTCCATTTGTTTCTTTAAATATCTACTTTCTAATAGTAGAGACTTTCTCATTGATTGATCTTTTTCAATGTGGAATTTGATATTTTTCCAAAAATCGATTTTAGAAATTGTGGGCTCATTTACAGCATTATAATCAATTTGAGCTTGTATTCGTTTTTGTTCGTTAGCATAGTGGTTAGCACCACAATGTCTTGTCCAGAAAATTGAATCCTTTGGGTTGTGCTTTAATTCAAATTTTATATTTTTGACTACTTGCTCAGTGTGTTTATTGTATGTCTTTACGCCTGTTCCGATACAAGCAATGGTTGTAATCCCTGCGACAACATGGATTCCCAATTTTCTAATATTCATTGAATTGACCTCGTAAATATCTTATATATTGATATAAAACCTATGAAAAAAAAATTTGTTATTTGAAATACATTATTTATAATTAGCTTAGTCTTTCAATAAGCCTTTGATATTCTTTTTAAGATTTCAAAACCATCTCAGAAAGAATATTAATAAACGGTTGAAAATTGTCATGGCTAGAATCTTGTAAAGCTCTTATCTAATCGGCTCTGATAACTGGTGGAATAATTGTTATATTATACCCATTTTGTAATAAAGTCAAGTTTTGTCGAGTGTGCGTTTGTACGCACTATTAAAATTCCAAAACGTCCAAATTTGCGTTTGTGGATTTGGCAGTAAATATAGAAACCATATAGTTTTCCTCCAAGGATGAGGATGATTAAGGTGGGGTGATATAGTTTTCATCTTGAGGTATTTTGACACTTAATTAAAGAAGAAAGAACAGTGGGTTTGATTAACTAGCAAAAAATATTTTTGTAGGGTTTTATTCATTCATAAAAGGCTATTTATATAATCGGCTTGTTTTAAATAATTCGTGTAGATAATGCAAAAAATTTAGCTAGGAGGTAAAATGCTTGTCACTAATACTAATTACAATACATATTTTGGTCAAAAATATAGAGTAATTTTAACTAAACAATGTCCTCGACAGTGTTTGGATTGCATAAATAGTTTTGATCCTGTAATAAATAAAGCAAAAAAAATTAATTTAGAAGAAATAAAAAGTTCCGGTGATGATATTGTATTAACCGGAGGAGAACCGGGAATTTACCCACATTTGGAAAATGTCGTTGAAAAATTGCGTGAACAAAACCCTAACGCCAAAATGTATATTTATAGTGCATTAGCTAATAAAAAAATTATAGACATACTTCCTAAAGTTGACGGATTGAGTTTTACATTGCATGACGATGCAAGTGAACTTGACATTGCATCATTCTTAAAGCTACAAGAAAGAATAAAAGAACTAAAAGATAAATACCCCGAAAAATCTTATAGGTTGTATATTGATAGCAGATTAGATAAAGATATTCAGATAGAGCCTAATCTCTATACAAGGGTGAATAAAATAAAATGGATGAACGAAGAAGAAATACTTGCACAAAAAGATCGTAACTTCGGTTGTCCAGCAGATGAAGAACTTGTAATTCTTAATGATGATTTTATAAAATAGGGAGTTTGTAGGTTGGAGTTTCTACCCCAACAATAATTTTATTGTAAAATCAATTTATGAATTATAAAAGAGTTTTTGTTCCAAATAAAAACGATTAAGTATCGTTTTGCAGAGAGGGAGTCGTGCGCTCCAAGAATTTATCTAAACACTCGGTTTGAGAAGAAAGAACAGTGGGTTTGATGATTATTCAAAATTCAAATCTTTTAAATTTTCTATATCAGCAGAACTTCCCCAATTTTCGTCATACAAATTATTATCAACAAATTTGTGAAAAGATGAATACTCCCAATCTTTTACATTTTGAACTAATTTATGCTTTACGGGATTATAGTGAATATAGTTTAAGTGTAGATTTAAGTCTTGTTCATCTCTAATAGTGTGTTCCCAAAACCTATTTTGCCATAATTTTTTGTAGGTCGGATTTACTAATCCGACATTATAATTTTTAGTAAAGGAGTATTTAAAAGATTTTACAATTTTGGAATAATCTGCAATATTAAATGGCTTAATAATACAGTGTATGTGGTCAGGTTGAATAGAATGAGCAATTAAATCAAATTTATAATATTGTACAACATTTCTATAAGATTGTCTTAATAGTTCTATGTTTGTAATTAAAATTGGAATTCTATTATTTGTAACTATAGTTAGAAAAACTAATCCATTCTCTATAAATAATCTTCTATAATTCATTATTTGATAATAACACAAAGATTTTGTCGGATTAGTAAATCCGACCTACGAACTCAAATCGAGTGTCAAAACGCACAAAACCTGCGCTCGGCGAATTACCCTAAAATAAGTAACAAAAAATAGCAAGGGAGAGATTCGAACTCTCGACCTCACGGACTGTGCCGAAGCAAAACGATTGAATATCGTTTTGCAGAGAGGGAGTCGTGCGCTCCAAGAACAAAATGTGAAAACTTGAACATTTTGTGATTGGGGTTTGCAAAACCTGCGCTCGGCGAATTACCCTAAAATAAGTAACAAAAAATAGCAAGGGAGAGATTCGAACTCTCGACCTCACGGGTATGAGCCGTGCGCTCTCACCAACTGAGCTACCTTGCCATTTATTTAATTCACAATTCTTATTCTCTCATAAAAATTTTAAATTTCAAGTGGTTTTTAAATTATTTATTAAAAAACCGGCAGAAATTTTATTTAAAATTTCTGCCGGTTCCTTTTGATAATTGAATTTAAACAAATATTTATTTTGCTTTGCTTAAATTAATTTCTGTAGGTTTCATTGATAATTGTGCGCTAGAAGGTTTATCGGCTTTTGATGGCGCTTTACCAATTGCCCATCTGAAGCCAAAACCTAATGCGATACCGTTGCGGCCACCGTTTCTAAGCATTGCTTGGCCAAAACCGGTAAATCTTTCGCCCCAACGTTTTTGGACACCCACACCGTATTCAAAATATGGTTTTACTGACAATTGAGGCAAAGCAGTTTGTGCTGCTGTGAATTTTGTGTCATCCATGATGTTCCATACCATTCTTAAATTTATATATGGTTGCCAGCCGTTTTTTAGGTTTCCGATAAATTTAATCCCCGGTGCAATTTGAATTGCGTGCAACGGATCTGATTCAATTTTTACTCCGGCTGCGTTTGTATAATCAAATGTATTTACAAATGTATAAGACATTAAGTAATTTGGTTGAACAATGAATTTGCCTTTTGCAAGTTCCCAGTTATAACCGGTTTTAGATGCAACACCGGACATTAACATAGGGAAATCTTCACTGCCATATCGTGTTGATGCGTCAACTACACTTGCACCAACGTTTGCTGTCAATGCGGAGAAGAAATTGTTTTTATAAACAATTCCTGTCAAACCTAGATTACCGCCGTTTTGCCACAAGCTATTGCCAGAATATGATTGGTGTGAACCGTTATAACCTGCATACAAGCTAAATTGTGCTTCTGCGCCGTTTTTCAACTCATACATTTCGCTATCAGCACCAAAGAAAGTACCGTACATTACGTTAGAAACTTTTGGGCCTCCATCTAGTTTGACATTTTCAAATGATGCATAAGGTCTTACCCAACCGGCACTATGTTTTTCCGGCAAGTATGTCGGTGAAAATACCATTGGTGTTGATGTTGAGGTTGTTGCATAGCTGTTTCTCATTCTCAAAACTCTGCGTTCTTCGCTTGTCATAAGCATTTTAGAATCAATATTTTGGAACGCTTGGTCATAAGAATTTAACTGGTTCAAGAAACCTCCGACTTGTGCTGCTACTGAGCTTGCCATAATTGCCGGGTTAAAGTCGCTATATGCACCCCCTCTTGGGCCGTATGTAAGAATACCGTCTTCTGATACTGTACCTTTTAAATATCTGATTGGTGATAATATTTCGTTTGCAACAAAGTTTGAGGTGTCAATTGTTACATCCGTTGCATTTTGCAATCCTAAAGCTTCTTTAAGGTTTACGCTAATGTTGTTTGCTGTAGTGTTACCGATTGCGTTTACTCCGGCAACTGAAATGGTTGAGTTTGCAGCTTGTGCAATTGTTCCTAGATTATCACCTTCACCAGTAGACATATTAACATCAGCGATAACAGAAACGTCTCCGTTGATTGTGATAAGTCCTGGGTCAAATGAATCCATCGCATTGTTTGTTGTATCTAGTGTTCCGCCGTTAATATTGATTGCGTTATTGTTAGAATTGATTTGTGCACCTTCAGCCAATGAAAGTGTTGAATCTGTAACGGTTAAGTTAGCATTTTTCAAATAGGATGCTAATTCAAGAGTTCCGCCTCCGGTTACATCCATATTGTATGTTCCGGCACCGGAAACACCGCTTGAAACGGCAACGGTATTGCCTGATGCGGCTTCGATATTAACATTAGAGCCGGCAGTTGCAACATAAATGTCTCCGCCATCTGTTGCTGAATTGTTTTGGAATTTGACGTTTCCGCCTATAGCTTCAATTGTGATGTCACCTTTTGCATATACCGCACCACCGGTTGCAGCCGAGTTGTTTTGGAAAGTTACGTTTCCATTTTGGGCGATAATGCTTACGTCATCACTTGCATAAATTGCTCCACCGCTTTGTGCCGCAGAGTTGTTTGCAAAGCTTGTGTCTGCAATTTCTATGGCTGAAGTGTTTCCTACTGCATCGTTTGCGGCGTTATAAATAGCGCCACCGTTACCGGTTGTTGAGGTATTGCCTTCAAATATTGCATTTGTAATTGAAACGACACCATCACCGTTAGCATTGTTGTAAAATGCGTTATAAACTGCGCCACCGTCACCATTTGCGGTGTTGTTTTTGAAAGTTGCGCCGTTGATATCTAATGTTGCACCGCTGTTATTTCCGGCGGTACTTCTTGTTGCGATAGCACCCCCATTTGATGCTGAACGGTTCCCTTCAAAGGTAACGTTTTCCATTGTAGTATTAGAAACTGCACCTAAGAAAACTGCACCGCCACCGTCTTTCGTATTGCTAGTTGTGTAGTTATTGGTGAAGGTTGTATTTTTGATTACACCGACATCGCAAATCGAAATGGCGCCACTGTCTGAAGCGCTATTGTTATCGAATGAGCTGTTTGTAATTGTTATAGTGTTTGCAGTTGTGCCAGTATAAATAGCGCCACCGTATCCGTTTTCGGAGGTATTGTTATTAAATTTGGAATTATCAATTGTCATAGTTCCGTTTGTTGAAAATACCGCTCCACCTGCATAAGTTGCGCTGTTACCATCGAATACGGAATTTGTAATTTTTGTTGTTCCGCCGTTTGCATAAACCGCACCGCCTAAAGAACTATTAGCGGTTGTTGCGCTATTATTTGAGGCTGTTATGTTGTTGATTACCATATCCGCAGCGTTGTAAATAGCTCCTCCGTTACCGGTTGCAGTGTTGTTAGTAAGGGTAACTCCGTCTATAGTTGCATTTCCATCATTATAAACCGCGCCACCATTGCGATTAGCAACGTTACTGTCAAAGGTCCCGCCCGAGATTGTTAAATTTGCACCTACGCCATCGCGGACATATATTGCACCACCTTCATCAGCTTTATTAGATGTAAAATCAGAATTTTCTACCAATAAATTGCCGTTATATATGCCTACAGCACCACCTTTTCCGGTATCAGTAGAAGAATTTGTATAATTCCTATACGATGCGTCGTTATTTATAAACGTAGAGCCAGTGATAATAGATTTTTCTGTGGATGTTGAGCCAAAGTATATTGCCCCTCCTCCATCTTTGCTGGCGTTTTTATTACCCTCAAAATATGAATTTATAACTTTTAGTACAACTGCGCAACCATCATTGTTATCAATTGCAGCTCCGCTATCCCAAGCATCGTTAAAATGATGTATTTGGTTATTAATAAATTTTGAGTTTTCAACGGTAAGGTTTGCTTGATTGTATATCGCAGCGCCAAAAGAAGATTTGTTGTTTAGAAATTCAGTGTTAGTGATTGTTGCATTGTTGCCGTTAAATACAGCACCTCCCAATGTGTAATTAGATACGCCTTGGTTGTTGCTAAATTTTGAATCAGAGATAGTTAAATCACCTTTGTTAAAAACAGCATTTCCATGATCTGTAGATACAATCCCAGAAATAGTTTGAGATATCACACTTCCGCTTTCACCAGCATTGATAACCATTCTGTCTGCCGCATTTGCATGGATAGACAACGATGATAACAGCATAGCTGTCAACAATATTTTCTTTTTCATCTTCCTATTACCCTTCTTTTTAAAATTAAAAATAAGTACCACTTTTATTTTAAGGCTTTAAATTTTAAAGTCAACAATTATTAAGATGAATATTAGACTAAAGCTTAAGAAAAAATTAATAAATATTTACAAGTTTAGCAATTTTTTAAAAGCAAAATATTTTATATAGAAAACGGGGAAATTTTGGAGGAAAAATATGAGTAATAGAGTTGATGAACAACGCTACATTGACAATGCTATGCGTCGGTTGCCAGACGTTAAAAATAAGCGAACACACGTGATAAAAAGTGGTGAAAATCTGTGGACTTTAGCTAAAAAAGAACTTAATAATCCTAAAGCAACAAATAAAGAAATTAGTGAATATATGCTCTTAATTGCTAAGGCTAATAATTTTACGACAATAGAAAAAATGAATAATATTAAGATAAACCAAGAAATATTTATTCCGGAAATACAAAATAAAAACGTTCAAAACCCGACAAAGACAAATCAAGCTAAAGCACAAGTACCAGATACTCCCGCGGAAAAAGCTTTTTTTGAAAAATTGAATATTTTAAAAAATGACAAAACTGTACGGGTAGAAAAATCGGATGTTTTGTTTGGGAATTTGTACCATGTCTATCATTCTTATGAAGATAAAAAAATAAATTACAAATCTGACCATCGCCCAGTTATGTCATTTACTCTTGATGAGAATAACAAAGTTCAAAATGTTAGTTTTGAAGGGGCGAATAATATTTATGAGTATGGTTACGATTACAATATGAATAAGAAAGGTGTAATATCCAAAAATGGAGATATTTATAAAAAAGTATTAGGTCAAATAAATCCAGCAGAAATGGAAGAATTTACACAAGTTTTAGAACAAAAAATGCAAGGTGTCCCGAAAGGTAATTTTAGAAGATTTTAGGCATAAAAATTGTTATATAGAACTAAATGAACATTAAATTGTTTTTTTCGTTATACTTGTGACAAGGTTTGTGAGGTTCTTAATGAAAAAGATTACATGTGCGATTGTTTTAGGCCTATTAATTTGTGCGAATTCTGATGCGTTTGCGCATTCCAGACATTATCATAGTTCGTCTTCGTCTCATTCTTATCTTGTCGGCAAAGATGAAATTCATCAAGAACATAAGTTTCCTAATTGCCAAAAACATTATCTTCAAAAACATACGACAGTTTATTTTTATTCAAACGGTACAAGAAGCTCGTATACAAATAATACCATTCTCAATACTGATGGCACTATTATCCAATCAGAATGTTCAAGTGTGAAACATTTAATTTATGAAGATAAACACTATTTTATAGTTTATAAGGGCAAAGGATATAAAATTCTTGACGATAACGGTGAAGAATTGACGCTTAAAAAATATTCTAAAATGGAAGAAATCGTTTCGGATAGGTTGCTTGTGCGTTATGATAAAAAATATGGAATAATTGATTTGGATGAGAATGTAATTGTTCCGTTAAAGTATAAATCTTTCGACAGAGTCGGTAAAAATTTATTTATCACCAATTTGAACGGTTATTATGGTATGATTGATTATTCAAACAATGTGTTGATAAAAAATGAGTACGATAAAATTAAGCCACTTTATAATACTTTTCTTTTGAAACAGTATGGTTTGTACGGTTTGGCAGATATTAACGGGAAAATAATTTTAGAGGCGCAGTATGATAAGATTAAAAAACTTGGGGAATATATACTGGTAAAGAAAGATAAGAAATATGGGGTTTATGATTCCGTCGGAAACAAAATAACTGATATTAAATATAAGGATATTCGTTTGGAACGAAATGTTTTGGAAGGAAAACTTAATAGCGGTCGTTGGGTAGAAATAAATCCGAAAATTTGACTTTTTTCGAAAAAACATTAAGAACAAACCATGATTATGGAGTTTTTAAAATTTAATAGAACTTGTAAGCACGATAAAGTAAAAATTGATGCTGAATTTTCTTATTGTCCGGATTGTGGTGAATTGATTGAAAATCAATGGTATATTGCCAGATGTGCTTGTTGTGGAGTTAAGCTAAGAGCTTGTATAAAAAATGGTGAAATAGTTTCACAAGAACATTTTTGTCATAATTGCGGTTCTAAAAGTTATATCATTGAGCGCTTAGAAAAAATCAGTTTTCTAAATATCGATTATGCAGTTTTGTTAAAAGCTGTAATTACTAAAGAAATGATGGATTTTACACAAAGTTGGGCCGAAAATCATAAATTAGTAAACCCGAAATTGATAAATACTTCCGCTGAATAAATTTTGCAGTAAAATATTTTTATGACAAGTAGTGTATATATTCATATTCCATTTTGCCGACAAAAGTGCAAGTATTGTTCTTTTGTGTCTTTTCCTTGGCTTGACAGAAAAGAACAATATCTGAAAGTGTTAAAACAAGAAATTCAGAACAAATATAAAGGTGAAGTCTTAAAAACACTTTATTTTGGAGGTGGAACGCCGTCATTGTTGTCATTAGATGATTTGGTTACGTTATTGACTCTTTTTGAAAAAAATAATGATACCGAGATAACATTAGAAATTAATCCTGAAACTGTCGATAGGCAATACCTTGAGGGGTTAAAGAATATTGGTGTAAATCGTTTAAGTATCGGGTGCCAAAGTTTTGACGATGATATACTCAGAGCGATTGGACGTATTCATACCGCGCAGCAAGTGGAGAAGGTTGTTAAGCAAGCGCAAAGTGTCGGGTTTGGGAATATCAGTTTGGATTTTATATACGGTTTGCCAAATCAAAGTTTAGAAAGTTTTTCTAATGATTTAAAAAAAGCGATAACGCTTGGTGTACAACATATTTCGTTATATGGGCTGAAAATTGAGGAAGGAAGTTATTTTTATAAAAATTCGCCTCAAAATATTGCTACGGTTGATGAACAAGCGGATATGTATTTGTCTGCAGTTCAGATTCTTGAAAGTCAAGGATTTGAACATTATGAAATAAGTAACTTTTCTAAAAACGGATATAATTCAAGACATAATCTTGTATATTGGAATAATGAGAATTATTACGGGTTTGGCTTATCTGCGCATGGTTATTTGAACAATATAAGATATTCTAATTTTTGTGACTTGGATGATTATTTGGAAAATACAGGCATGGCTGAACTTGAGACGAAATTGTTAAAGTCTGAGCAATTAGAAGAAGAGATTTTTTTGGGTTTGCGCCGGATGAAAGGGATTAATTGTATTGATATAAATAGAAAATACGATATAAATTTTGAAGAAAAATATAAAAATATTTTGGTAAAATATTTGGATAGCGGTCATATTCAAAAAACTTTAAGTGGCTATAAATTAACGCTTCAAGGCGTATTGATAAGTAATATGATTTTATCAGAATTTTTAGAGGATTAAAAGAGGAGCAGCGTTTACAACGCTGCGCCGTTCTTCACATTATTCTTTATTCTTAATTTTATGTTGTTGTGGTGGCTGGAGTTGAGTTTGTTGGAGTATCTGAATTTTTCTTGAATAATTTCATAAATGATTCACTCCAATTTTTCACTTTTTCGCCTATAGCAAAGCCTATATTTTTAAGTTTATCTGTTATGCCTTCAGGAGTTGCAACTTTTTGCAATTTTCCGTTTTTAACTGCATAACCTAAGTAGGCAGCAGTTCCAAGCGCAACAATTGCAAGTCCGATTAACGTTTTAGTTAAAGTAGATAAGCCTTTTTGTGGCTTTTCTTTAGATGGTGCAACTTGTTGAGATGGTTTTCTTGCAAATCTACCTTCTCTGTGGATAAGGGTTTGCGCGGTAACATTGTTTCCGAAATTGACCGAAGATACGGGACTCATCATAGGGTGAACCTCCTTTTTACACACTAAACTTACAAATTAGAAAACAACTGATAGACTTATTTTGTCGTAAATATAACCATTTTTCAATAATTGTTACAAAACTTTACAAATAAAATGGAATATTTTTTCACTATGTGTACTCATTGTATTTAGAGAAGGAGAATATTAATGAGTTTCGAAGAAAAAATTACAGTACAAATAGAAGATACAGATAGAGCAGCGGCGAGTTTTTTTGCTTGCAAGTTCGCAGATAAAGAAATTAAAAATAGAGCATTTGTAAATGCTTTATGCGCAAATCTTGTAATGAAACATCTGGTAACATTAGGTGCAGATGTTAGAAATTTGCATAATCTTCATTATGTGCGCAAAGTTCTTGAAGAGTTTGATATTGCAGATATTGAGCTTCCTAATATTCATATTGATGTGCGTGGTGTTTTCGACGAAAATGAAATTTTTATTCCAAAAACTCATTTTGAATTTGATATTCTTCCTGATATTTACTTAATTGCAAAATTTAATGAAGAAAATAGTGTTGATTTGTTAGGCTTTATTGAACCGAAAATGATTGATAAAGCTAATGCAAACGAAGATTATTATTTTGTTGATAAAAATAAGCTTTCTTCAATTTTGGATTTAAAATATTATATAGAAAATTGCAGTTCTGATACTCAACAACAACTTAGTGATGGAGAAGAAGAATACGCGCGCAATTTGATGTTTGATATGCTTGATAACAATCTTTCGGGAGAAGATTTAAAAGTTCTGTTGCAAGCTTTGACTAAGTCAGATAAACTGCGCGATAATTTTATCGAAATAGAAAATTTTGAAACGATTTCTTATAGTGCCGTTAATGCGGATGATATTGTACGTCCGGAAATTAAACCGGTTGAAATCGTTGAGTCTTCCGAGGTGCCTTCAGTAGATTTTGATTTGAACACAATAGATATTGTGGAAGATTTCCAGAACGATGAAAATATTGAAAATCAAGAAGAAACAGTTATATCTGAAGAACTTGTTTCTTTGGACGAGCCTCAAGATGTTGAATTCGTGCAAGATATGTCGGAAGAAATAGAGGTATCTGATACTTCAGAAGAGATAATTCCTCAAGACGAATTAGAGATTTTTGCAGATGCTGAAAGCAATCAACCTAATGATATTGAAGATGAAGTTTCGGAAATCGATAACGAATTGGAAATTGTTGAAGAAATTCAAGCCGAAGAAATTGTAGAGCCGTTAGAAGAAATAGAAGAAATTGAAGAGTTTACAGAAAGTCAAGATGTAAAAGAGTCTGAAAATGAAGAGGACGAAAGTGTTATAGAAGGATTAAATTCCATTGTTTTGGGTGAAATTGATACATCTGAGCCAATTGTTCAAGAAGAGAATATTGATTTTGACAGCCTTCCGGATTTAGATGAGGCATTAAGTGATATTGAAAGTATTACGGAAAATACCAGCGAAGGTTCTCAAAGGGCAGAGGATAATACTTCAGAAGCATTGTCGAGATTGGAAAATGAAGAAATTACTGATGATGCAGAAAAATTTGTGGATGATTTAGATATGTTGTTCCATGATGATGTGGAACCAGATGATGATGTTCAGTCGGAACCGGAACCTCAGATTTTTGACGCAAATTCATTAGAAACAAGCGATACAAATGAAGAAATTCAAACTGTTGAACAAGATGATTTGGACTTGGATTTCAATGTTGATGATATTGATATTGACAGTCTTGCAGCAAGTTTAGAAAGTTCAGGAAATCAAGATGTAGAAACTGAGAAAATTAGTATAGAAGATGTTGAAACAGATTTTGTACAAGAGTCAAACAATGACTCAGAAATAATTGTGGATAAAGTTGATTTGAATGAGATTGAGGACTCTGATTTTGAAGTAACTCAAGAAGAAACATTTGAAAATAATGAAGAAAAGTTTGATATTAATGATATTGCGCCGACTGATGAAATTTCACAAGTAGACGAAATAGAAGATGTTGAAAAAATTTCTATTGATAATACTGCAGAATTTGAAATCCAATCAGAAGTTTCGGAAGATGAGTCAATAGAGACAGACTTTTTGTCATTTGATGATTTAGATAATATCGAGGAAGTTCAAAAAGAAAGTACGGGATTTGGTAAAAATCTTTTAAATTCTCTTCAAGCGGAAGAAGACATGATTGTTGCAGAAAGTGAACAAGCAGCAGAAGAAATTAGCGATGAAGTATCTTTTGATGTACAAGATATTGATTCATTAATTAATATGCAATCGCAAGAACAAGAGGTTGATGTTGTTGAAGTACCAGAAGAACTTGAAGTTGTTGCGGAAAATTTTGAAGAAACTGTTGAAAGCGTAACTTTTGAAGAGTTGCCGGAAAATGACTCTCCGGAAGTTGAAGAGCAGTCTGAAGAAATAATTAATCTAACTGTACAAGAAGACTTTGAAGGAAACTCAGAGTTATTGACAGAAATACCAGAAGAAGAACAACAACTTCAAACTGAAGAAGTTTCTGAGGTTTTTGATGATGAAACTGAAATCCAAACAGAAGAAATTTTGGCAGAAAGTGAATTTTTACAAAATGAATTACCAAATCTCTCTGAGCCAGAAGAAGTTGTTGAAGAATCTGAACAAGAAATTAGAGAAATAGAGGAAGATTTATCTGATGATATTATGTTTGGTATTTCACAAGACGAGTTGAAAGAAGTTTCTGAGCCTATAGAAGAGAATGTTTCGCTCACAGATGAACCGATAGCAGGTGAAGCGGTTGAAGTTGCAGCAGTTGTTGAAGAAACTTTTAACAACCAAGATATTGCTCAAATGGAAGAAGTTATGCAAGATGTCTTTAATCCGGAAGATATTGCTGCAATGGAGGAAAGTGTTAATGATGAAACATTGGCGCAATATGATGATGAATCGGTATATTCTCAAGAAATGTCTACAAGCATAGATGATTCAAAGGAAATGGAAGAGATTACTCAAACACTTTGGGACATTGCGCAAGCAGAAGAAATTCAGCAAGAGGAAGTTCAAGATGAAGAAGTTCTACAAGAAGAAAATACTCAAGAACTTGCAATTCCGGAAGAAAATACATTAGAAAACTTTAATCCGGAAGATTTTGAAGCGGAAAATATTCCTCAAGAAGAAAATGCGCAAGATTTAGAAATGCTATTTGATGAAAATCTAACTGATGAAAAAATTCCGGAAAAATATGAAGAGACACAAACTTCTCAAATTCCTGGAATGGCGCTAAATTCAAATAAATCAAACAATAAAAACATGATTATAATTACTGCAAGTTTGTTGGCGGTTTGTATTGTTGGTGGTTTTGCGTTTACAACCAAAACAAATATAGCAAACAAAAAATTACAGTCAACAAATTCATCAATCGAGCAAACTGTTCCAAGTGAATTTGCCGAAGATGTGAACGCTCCGCAATTTGATGAGGTGGATCATTTCTCAAATGTTCCGGATGCGCTTGAGCAGCAACAGGCAAAACCGGTTGAGTCTAAGCCGGTAACGCCTACAAAACCTATGAAAACACAACTCGAAGATATTACTCCAGAAGTTACGCAGTCAATGAGCAACCAAGTTGCAAGTGCTGAGTCTGAGTCTTATTTGACGGTAAAGAGTATTTCTTGGCAAGTTCCGGATTATTTGTCATACAGTGATTCAATGAAAAATTATTTGAAATCTGCCGGTAAAAGTATAAAACTTCAACTTTCAAGCGATTTATTATTGACAAATGAATATGCGTATTCAAAAAAAGTTAAAATTGCTTTGAAATTAACAAATAAAGGCGCAATTCAAAGCGCGACGGTCGTTACAAGCAGTGGTTCAAAACAAATTGATAACATTGTGTTACAATCTGTAAAAAGTACCTTAAGTGTAATAAAACCGCCGTCTTCGGTCATAAAAACACCTGAGTTTAACTTAACAATTTCCATTAATTTGTAACATGTGCTATACTTATCCTTGATATGAGGAATTTGTAAGTGGACATTGCTCAAGATAAAATCAAACTAATAGAAAAAATCATAAAAAACGATAGAAAATATCAAAATAACGAAGATTTGCTTGACGATTTTGTAAATGAAACGTGTAAGCGTGCGGTTGGTGTTATCAGAACGATTTCATCAGACGATACATTAGAAATTTATTTGCGAAAAGTTGCGACTACTTCAATTATTAATGTTTTGAAAAATTCCGGTAGATTGAGAAGAACTCGTGATGGCTTTATTCCACACCGAGAAATTTCGATTGATGATATTGAAATTACTGAAACAATTGATTATTCTCGTGTAAAAGTTCAATATAAGCAATTTGATGTTCAAGATACTCCGGAAGATGTTGTTATAAAAAAAGAAATTTTACAAAAAGTTATTGATTATGTATATTCGGTTCACAATTCTGATCCGGAAAAACAGTATTTGGATATTTATATTCTTAGATATGAAAAAGGATATACTCAAAAAGAAATTGCAAAAGAATTGAATTTGTCACAATCTGAAGTTTCAAAACGTCTATTTAAATTGATGGATAGGGTTAAATTGGCACTCAATTAGTCAGGGGTTAGAATATGATTTGTCCAAAATGTAAACAAAATATATCCGATGATACGTTGAGATGTCCGCATTGTAATGCCAGAGTGGGTTTGCAGTGCCCAAAGTGTAAAAGTATTAACTCTATTTTGGATTTGACATGTAAAAAGTGTGCAACAGAAATCTTAAAAGCTTGCCCCCAATGTGGTGCAATCAATTTTCCTAACGTCGACAATTGCAAGAAATGTGGTGCTTCAATGTCAGCGCCAAAACCAGTTGAAATACAAGTTGAAGAAAATCCGGAAGAAACCCATCAAGTTAGAGATGAAGAACAAATAAAACCCGAAAAAACCGAAAAAGATGAGGGTGTAACCCTTCAAAATTATAAAAAAGTAGGTAATGAACTTGAGTATTCAACTAACGGAGTTTCTCAAGAAGAAGCTAAAGCCACTCTAATAGAAGGGATTTTATCAGAGGATAAAAAACTTTTTTCTTTGTCCGGAAGTAAAGGAAGTGGGAAAAGTATTGTTTTAAAGGCTGCAATGTACGAGCTTGCAAAACATAATTTCGCTTGGCTTTATGGTAAATGTACTCCTTTTTCGCAATTGACGGGTGGAGGCTTAATTCAGGATTTTCTCTTGAATGTTTTTAACCTTGCAAATTTTTGTATTTACAATCCGCAATTCCAAAAAGATGCCTATAAGTTTTTTAAAAATGAATTTCCAGAGATGTCTGATGAAGAAATTTTTGATTTAATAAACTTTTTGTACCCGCATGTTGATGGAACATTTGAGGAACTTTTGGTTAATAAAAATAAAATGTTCAAATTTTTGGAAAAAATATTTGACAAAATTATTTTTAGTGCAAATTGTGTAATTGTAATTGATAATTTTGAACTTATTGACGCATTTTCGTATGAGTTTTTGACCAAATATATTCAAAAGCAAAATGTGTGGTCAAGGTTAAAATTATTGGCGATTTATAACGAACCACGTCCGATAAAAGGATATTTTTATTTCCCTAAATTTAGTGATGATGCAGCTTATCAAGATGTTTCGCTTGCTCCTTTTGAATACGAACAAATGCTCAATTTGCTGAATGCAAAGCGTGAAACGCACGAAAATTTCCCAGTGTTTACGAAAGAAGAACGACATCAAATTTATAAATTGAGCAAAGGTAATCCGGCATTTTTTGAGCAAATCTTTGCATTGAAAGCTGATTGTGAAAAATGCACTCAACCGTTTGAACTGTCAAGACATATTTCAGGTATTGTCAATCAGCGTTTAGCGTTACTTTCTTATTTGAACCCCGAAGCGTATAATACAGTACTATGTGCAGCCATTTTAGGTGACAAAATAAATCTTACAATTGTTCAAGAAGTTTTGGGATTAGAGTTTGAAAAGTTTAAAGATATAATAAATTATCTTGTAGAAACCGATTATATAATGCCTTTGAGTGATATTTATTATGAATTTAAGAGTATGACGCTTTGGGATGCAGTTCTTGAAAAGGCTAAACTTGATGAAAATTTTGTCAAAATGAATGAGAAAATTTTTGAATATTTATCAAAGTTTACCCTTAATTCTATTGCGGTTTTAGGCGTTATTGCACAAAACCTAAAACAACCGGAGGTCGCTTTAGCAATCTGGACAAAAAATACTCGTTTGACTTCATATACTGGCGATACAAGTCTTTATGCAATTTCGCAGAAACAATGTCTTGCACTTATAAACGAGTTGGATGATGAAGAAACGCTTAAAATCAGATATAATATCTCAGAACGTTTGGGCAAACTCTTGACAACGACAAATCCGCAAGACGCAATGGAATTTTTACCAGATGCGATTAACAATGCAAAGACTAATGAAAATATACCAAAAGAAATAGAGTTGTTGTCTTATTTGTCAACTTGTTGCCGTAAAACGGGCAATTATTACGGGGAAGTTGAGTGCGTAGATACTGTGTTGGAAAAAGCTGACGATGTTTCGCCTTTAGATGTCGCATTATTAAAGTGTACAAAACTGAAATCGCTTTTGGCAATAGGTAATAGTGGCCAAATTATTAATATGGTCGATAATGAAATTTTGCCGGTTTTTGATGAATTTTTTAATACGAAGCCGAACAACCAAAATCCACAAGTAGCTTTCGTTTTTGAAACTTGGGTAAAAACTTATTTGATACTTGCCCAAGCGCTCGCTTTACAAGGCAATAATCGTTCGTTTGAAGTGCTTTCTATATTGTTTGAAATTATCGAAAATAATAATATCCAAGATGAACTTTTTATTTGTAATTGTAAATTAACTCTTGCACTTGCAAATACAATGAAAGGTAATTTTGAAGAATCAAAGAAACTTTTGACCGAAACCCTAGATTTGTATCAAGCCAATTCTATGGATAATTCAGCGATTATACAGTGGAATTTTATTGATGTTCTTAACCGTTTTATGGCGAAACGTTATGATAATATACAACAAGATTTGTTCCAATTGGTTACTTTTGCAAATAACAACGGTGATAATTTTACCAAAAACGTTTTGAAAGTTCTCTTAGGCAAGTATTTTAAGGATAAAGACGACACAAAACATGCAATGGAAATTTACAATGACAGAATTGTATATTTTGCAAAAGAAAAAATGGCACTCGGGGCCTTGATTACGTGGTTTTTGATTGCAGATGTGTCTTTGGTTTTGGAAGGTCCAGATAGTACCATTGAAATTGCAACTCAAGCATTGGAAGTTGCACAAAATCCAAAAATTGATAATTATTATTTCGTGATTTTGTTGAAAATTGTACTTGCAAAAGCTCATATTATAAAATCTGACTTTGAGTCCGCTAAAATGCATATTGAAACCGCAATAAAAATTGCTAAAAATTTCGAAATGCAAGACTTGTTGTCTCGTTTGTATTTGATGTACGGTAAATATTTCCAAGAAATTGGGTTGACAAAATCTCCTAAACAAGAGCAATACTTGCAAGCTGCTAAAAAAATGTATAATGCATCAGCAGCTTTGGTAAAACAAACTCGAAATTCGTATGTTTATCAGAATATCAAAAAAGCTCAAAATGTCCTAGTGTCGTTTTGCCAAATGAATGATATAGATTTGTAAAGTAATAATTATTTATAAAATGTTTGCAGTTGTTAAAAAAATTGATATAATGGGTATATGAAAACTATGGGATTAGATAAATTGTACATAGATTTTATCGAGGAATTTGAAAGTTTTAAATTGCCCAAAACCCTTGCTATGACTGCGTTTGCGCCTACCGGGGGGGGGCAATCCAAGCGTAGAGCGGGTTTACGCCCTATTGGGTGTCTAAAACCCAGTAATATCAACACTTTTAAAAACCTAATTGTTATGCAATTAGGCACTTTGTCGTGTGGAAAATTTTCCCTCTCATGTTCGGCGAGGGGAAGGGTAAAAAATAAAAGTAGTACAAACAAACAAAGAAAGGTAAAAACATTATGAAGAAAAATTGCAACAATTCAAATTCAGAAATCGTGTCCCGCATTTTCGGTAGGGCTGGGTTCACCAAGCCGAGCAGAGCGGATTTGCGGACGGACGGAGTGAAACGAGTCCGGATAGCGAACAGATTGAGCGTTGTGGGCGGAGCCCAAAAGCGAAACTCTGTGAGCGCGGAGCAAATCCAAGAGGGAATGAGCACGAAGTGCGAAAGTCGAACACGCGTCTGTCGAAACCGCGCTTTCGACAGCAAGTGTGAGCGGTTCCGTTTATCGCGAGGCGCAGTAGCTAGTTCGGGTACAAAGGCAGCCTTTACCCTCGCAGAAGTTCTAATCACCCTTGCAATCGTTGGAGTCGTGGCGGCGTTGACTTTGCCCACGCTTATGGCAAATTATAGAAAACAAGTTGTTGAGACTCGTCTTTCAAAATTTTATTCAATTATGAATCAAGCTATCAAGCAATCTGAGTTAGTAAATGGTCCAAAAGAGTATTGGGACGTTATGGATAATGGACTTTT
>JAZSRN010000040.1:0-28604 GCA_045538535.1 Candidatus Gastranaerophilaceae bacterium
CAAATATGGAACAATTATTGATTGAGTATTTAGAATATTTAGAGATAGAAAAAGGGCTTTCGTATAATACTCTTTTGGCTTATCGTCGAGATATAAGTGCTTTTTTTGCTTATTGCTCGCAAATCGGTTTGCTAAAAATTACGGATATAAAAAGAAATCATATAAATAATTTTATGCGATGTTTGCGCGAAAATGGTTTTGCAATTTCATCTATTAGTCGAAAAATTGCATCAATAAAAGGTTTTTACAAGTGGCTTTGTGCAAATGAATTAATTAGTTTTAATCCGATGAATATATTAGAACAACCAAAACTGCCTAAGCGCTTGCCAAAAGTTGTTACATTGCAAGAGATTACAAATATATTAGCTGAAAATATGTCGGAAACTGAAAGTGTAATCTTTGAGTTGTTATATGGTTGCGGGCTTAGGGTTTCGGAATTAGTCAATTTGAAAGTTAATGATTTGGATTTGAATGGAAAGTTTTTAACATGTTTCGGGAAAGGTTCAAAAGAAAGAATTGTTCCTTTTGGTGACAAGGCTCGTGACGCGATAAAAAGATATCTTCCTCATAGAGATTATATTGTTAAAAAGTTCAAACTTGAGGGTAAATATTTGCTGATAAGTAATGCTGGTAAACAAATTACAAGACAAGGAGTGTATGAGTTTGTTTCAATGCTTGGAAGAAAAATTCATAAGCATATTTCTCCGCATACGTTGCGACATAGTTTTGCAACGCATTTATTGGAAAATGGTGCAGATTTAAGAATTGTTCAAGAACTTCTTGGACATAGTGATGTTGCAACGACTCAGTTGTATACTCATATTAGTAAAAGTCGACTTAAAGAAATTTATTTTACAATTAATAAAGAATAGAGAGACAATAATAAAATGTTAAGTTTATATGTAACTTCAACTGAGAAAAACGAACATAGATTTCCGGTGTTAGCCGGGTTGGCGGGTGTGATGCAAAGTTTAGGATATAGTGTATGTGTATACAAGCCGGTTCAGTTGGATTGTTATATGAAAGATAATGAAATCCGTTCAAAGGAATTTGATTATTTGATAAATACGGATTCTTTTGTTGATATAAAATGTTCTTATATGTTTAAAAATGCATCAAATCCCTTGTTAGCTTCGGTTGCGGAAGGTAAACTGATAGAAAGAGAACAAATCCTTGAGGATTTCAAGGCCCTTGCTGATAAATATGAATGCTTACTTGTAGATGGGCTTGAAGGGCCAGGTACACCGTTGAATATGGATTTTTTGGAAAGCGATATGATGAAGGATTTTGGTTTGCCGATATTGTTTGTTGTTTCAGCTATAGATTCTAAATTGAACAATATCTTAACCGTATTGAAAAGTTCATCTGCATTTAATATCCCTATGCGGGGGGTTATTATAATTGATTATCCAGAATACACAGAGGATGATAATATAAAATTCATGCCACGATTTATTGAAGAATATACAGATATAAAGGTTTTGGGGGTTTTGCCTAAGATAAATCCAAATATGCCGCCGGAAGAATTAATTGATTTTGTTTTGAACGGAATAGATATTGAAGCAGTTTTTGATGTTGCTATAGCTAAATTGGAAAAATAATTTAAGAGTTAATGCAGTCGGTTTTTGATAGTTTTAAAAATGAAATATATTTATCTCCGTACTTTTTTTGTTTTATTAAGTCAAATCCGTCGATATTGATTTGGGTTACGTGTTCCAAAATGGCGTAGTCGAAATCTATTTGTTTTATGGCTTGAAGGCTGTTTTCATAAATCCCCGAGTAGTATGGTGGGTCAATGTATATTATATTGAATGTATCTCTTATTTTTTTTAGATATTTTAAACTATCGTTCTTTACGAGTTTGTAATTATTGTTATTTTTTAATATTGAAGTGTAATTTTGTTTTAGGACTTGAAAAACTTTAGGATGTTGTTCAATTGCCAAAACATTATCAAAGCCTCTTGAAATGGCTTCTAATCCCATAATCCCCGAACCGGCGTACATATCAAGAAAGCTTTTGCCTTCAAAATTGGTCATTGATTGCAATGTGTTAAAAATACTCATCCGGACTTTGGAAAGTGTTGGACGGGTAATTTTTTCATCAGGAGTTTTAATGTTTAATCCTTTAAATTCACCGGCTGTAATTATCATATTAACTATTTTACACAAAAAAGAAAATAGTGTATAATTATAATGTAAGGTATTAAATTTGGGAAAAATCATGACAGATTTGGTAAATAAAACTGAGGTTATTGTAGTCGGTGGTGGGCCGGCCGGTATTTCTTGTGCTATAACATTAGCAAGAGCCGGTAGAGAAGTAGTTTTGATTGAACGAGGAAGTTTTTGCGGTTCAAAGAATATGTTCGGGGGCGCAATTTATGCTGATGCAACGAGAGAGGTGTTCCCAAATTTTGAGCAATCGGCGCCGTTAGAACGTCGTAATGTTATACATAAGTATATTTTATTAGGCGAAGAAGATTCAACGTCGGTTTCATATCGTAATAAATCTTCAGAGATTGTAAGTTATTCGGTAATAAGAAGTAAATTCGATAATTGGATGGCACAAGAAGCCAAAAATGCGGGAGTTATTCTTGTTGAAGAAACCGTTGTAAAAGAATTAATTGTTGAAAACGGTTTTGTTGTTGGCGTCAAAACTGAATTGGAAGAGTATCGAAGTGACATTGTTGTGTTGGCAGATGGTGTAAATTCACTTTTGGCAAAACAAATAGGGTTGAGAGAGGAGCTTAGTGCGCATGATGTTGCATTGAGTGTCAAAGAAGTTTATAAATTAGATAAAAATAAAATAAATGAGCGTTTTCATATAACTGATGAGGAAGGTTGTATATACGAACTTTTTGGAGGATCAATGTTGGGAATGCTCGGATTGGGATTTGTATATACGTATAAAGATTCAATCAGTATCGGGCTTGGTGTTACATTGAGTGAACTAACAAAGCGTGGACTTAGGCCGTACGAAATGCTTGATGAAATCAAAACACATCCTTCTATTGCGCCGTTATTAAAAGACGGAACATTGTTAGAATATTCGGCGCATTTGATTCCGGAAGGGGGGTATAAAAAAATCCCTAAGATTTTTGATAATGGCCTTTTGGTTTGTGGTGATGCTGCAAGTTTTGTAAATAATTTGCATTGGGAAGGTTCAAATCTTGCGATGCTAAGCGGTAAAATCGCGGGGGAAGTTGCTACGGTTGCATTGTGCAAGCGTGATGTTAGCGCAAAAGAATTGTCTAATTATCAAACAAAATTGCAAAATTCTTTTATAATGAAAGATTTGTATACGTATAGAAATTTAATGTCTGAAATGGATAAGCGCGCTGAATCTTTATTAGGTTATTATCCTCGTAAAATAAATGCATTTTTCAATATGTTTACATCGGTGAATGGTGTTCCAAAACGTAAATTGTATCGTCAATTTATTAAAGACTTTGTTTTTGGTAGACCTATTGGAGAATTATTTAAAGATATGTGGACACTGACAAAATTATTATGGAGTGTATTAATTAAATGAAAAAACAATCATTAGAAGAAAAATTATATACTTTAAAATTTAGGCCGGATATTTATTCTCATCTAAAACCTGATAATGAGTTGTGCAAATCTTGTAAAAATAGGGTTTGCGAAACGGTTTGTCCGGCAAAAGTTTATGAGTGGAACGAGGCAGAACAAAAATTAAATGTGAATTTTGAAAATTGCCTAGAGTGTGGTGCGTGTCGAATTGCTTGTCCTAAAAATGCGATTGATTGGCGTTATCCACGTGGAGATAAGGGAGTAAGTTTTAAACAAGGATAAATTTTTTACAAGAATAAATTTTTTACAAGAATAAAGGAGATTGATATGAAAGAAGAGTACACAAATCAGTACAGACGTTGGTATGACAAAGACCCTGTGCTATCAGAAGCGGTTAGAACATTGGAACATTCTGATGATGAAACACAAATTAAGATTTCATTAAATTTGATTAAAATTATTATCGAGCATAATATTGAAGATGAAAAGTATGAAGCAGTCGAAGATATTATAAATGCCGTAGGTTCCGGTTTGGACGAAAACAAAAAAGGCCGCTGGTATGATATAGATTCTACCTTGAGGACGGCAATGAATATGTTACATAATTGTCCTGAAGCTACTCAAAAAATCATTGCGAAAGAAATGGCCAAAATGGTTGTCGATAAAATTAAAACAAATGAAGATGATGAAATTTAGTTATTAGAGTTTAGCAAACCCGAAGGCGCCGCGTATTTACGCGGCTCCTTCGGGTTATATCCTCAAATTATATTTATTTTAAGAAATAGCTTGCGTTAACTGTAACTTTTAATTTAATTGTTCCCGGTTCAATAGGTGATGAACTTTCGACAGCAGAATCTTCAGCGCCAGCTGCTGATTTCATCATAACATTGGCATAAACTCTTGGATATGCGGCATTATTTGCATTGACCGAAATATTTTTAACCCCTACAACTTCGCTCGATGATGCTTTTGCGAGTGCAACGGCTTTTGAATGAGCTTTTATGGCGGCTTGTGTGATTAATTCTTCTGAGTATATGTCATATTCAGATAGTGTAAAGTTTAGATTGTTAACATTTGTTGCACCTAATGATGTTGCTTTGTCAATAATTTCGCCAATTTTGTCAATAGATTTTGTTTTTAAAATCACATTGTTTGAAACTTGATATTTGTCGAAATTTCTTTTGCCATTGTTATACGTGTATAGAGATGTTGCATTGTAGTTTGATGTTCTTATAAAATCTCCGTTATTCGGGTTGATTAAGTTTTTGAGTTCAGCATATATTTTATCTGATATTTCTTTGTTTTGTAGAGATGCTTTTTGCATTGATTTTGTATCGTATGTTGTTACTCCGAGAGTTATTTCAACTGTATCGGGCGCCACTTCTTTTTCTGCTGTTGCAGATACTGTTACGTATCCTTTTTCGGTGTATGTGCAGTTGCAATCAGCGGATGTAGAAATTTGTGCACATAAAAGTAGTGCCAAAATTGACATTGATAAAATCGTTTTTTTCATCTTAATCATTTCCTCCTTTTATATCTTCCGTTACAGAAGTTTCAACTTTTTGGGTTGTTTCTCGGTTTTTTAGTTCTTCTTGTTCAAATTTTTTAAAATCAGAAGCTTTTAGAACCATAGAATTGAGCATTTGCGCTTGTGTTTGTGCGCGAACTTTGTCCAGAACTCTTCGTAATTCTTCTTCGTTAAGTTCCGTAGGGGTTTGAAACGCGGTTAAATATTTTTTGCGGTCGTTCAACACATAGATGGAACCGGCAACAAAGCCCCAAAGCAAAAGGCCTTGGAATAGATTAATCATAGGGATTTCCCAAGTTCCGGCTAAATAATTCCAACCCATCATAAGCATTTTTGCCGGAAAAATTACAAATCCTACAAAAAGGCAAACTGCGGCAAAGGCAAGTAATAACAAGCCTTTAACTCCTGAAATTTGTATAACTTTTGCATTTCTCTTTTTCATATATAAAACCTTCTATCTAATCACAATTATATTATAAAATTTTTATTTTATCATTTCAAGAAATTCTTGTTCTGTCAATATTTTTATACCCAAATTTTGCGCTTTGTCAAGTTTTGAACCCGCGTTTACTCCAGCCAAAACATAGGATGTATTTTTTGATACAGAAGAGGATGTTTTGCCCCCATGAGATTTGATTAAATCGCTTGCCTCATCGCGAGTCATATTCTCTAGTGTACCTGTCAAAACGAATGTTGCCCCTTTAAAAATTTCACTTAGAGCTTGATTGGTCTGTATAGGCGCAATGCCAAGGGTTTTAAATTCGTTAATCATTTCTATGTTTTTTTTATTGTGGAAAAAATCATAAATTTCTTCTGCCATTTTATCTCCGATGCCGTTAATTTCAGCAAGAGTGTGAATGTTAGCAGACATCAATTTTTCAATACTTCCGAATTCATTGGCCAAAATGTCTGCGGTTTCTTTTCCTACATTGCGAATTGATAGCGCAGTAATGAAACGTTTTAGAGGGTTTGTTTTGCTTTTTTGAATAGCTTCATACGCATTTGTGGCGGATTTTTCTTTAAAACCTTCCAATTGCATAAAATCTTGCGTAGTTAATTTATATAAATCAGTAGGGGTTTTAACAAATCCTTTTTCGTATAGTTGTTCGATTAATGCCGGTCCGACGTTATCAATGTCCATAGCTTCTTTACTTGCCCAATAAACTATTTTTTCTTTTTGTATCGCCGGACAGTAGGGATTTATACAATACAAAACAACTTCTTGCTCGCGAGTTTCAAGTCGTTGCCCGCAACAAGGGCAAATTTCTGGAGTTTGGTATTGCGCCAAATTGTTATGCTCTTCGGTTTCCATAACTTTTATTACTTTTGGAATAATTTCTGCGGCTTTTTTTATTAAGACGGTATCGCCTATGCGTACGTCAAGGCGCTTGATTTCGTCAAAATTATGCAAACTCGCTCTTTGAACGGTACTACCGGCAAGGTGTACGGGTTCTAGTATCGCCACCGGGGTAACCGCTCCGGTTTTGCCTACGTTTAATTCAATATCAATCAATTTTGTAGAAACTTCTTCTGGAGGGAATTTAAATGCCGTTGCCCATTTTGGTGCTCGAGCAGTAAAGCCTAATTCTTGTTGTTGAGATAATTTGTTTACTTTAATCACAACGCCGTCAGTTGCATAGTCAAGCTCAAAACGTTTAGTTTCCCATTCTTTGCAAAACTCGATGGCTTCATCTACATTTTCGCACAATTTTATATTAGGGTTGATTTTAAAACCTAATTTTTTCAAATACATCAAACCTTCAAAGTGATTTTGAGGCGAAGCTGAGTTGTTTGCAAAGATGCCAGAATATGTAAACATGGACAAATCTCTTTTTGCAGTAATGGTGCTGTCTAATTGTCTCAGTGAACCACTTGCTGCATTGCGAGGGTTGGCAAAAATTTTTTCACCGTTTTTTAAATTTTCTTCGTTTAATCTCTCAAAAGATGATTTTGGCATATAAATTTCGCCCCGAACTTCAACGTCAGTTTCTTCAAAGAGTTTTAGCGGAATTGCTTTTATTGTTTTGAGATTTTGGGTAATATTTTCGCCCACAACTCCGTCACCTCTTGTTACACCCAGTGTAAAAAGTCCTTGTTGATATGTAAGTGCGATAGCTAATCCGTCAATTTTTAATTCGCAAACTAATTCAACCGGTTCATTGAATTCTTTTTGGATTTTGTCATACCAAGATTTTAGTTCGTCATAATTGTAGGTATTGTCAAGGCTATAGAGTCGATGTTTATGTTTGTGTTGTGAAAATTTTTCGCTGATAGAACCCACTCTCTGAGTTGGGCTATCGGCAGTAATAAGTTCGGGATTTTCTTTTTCAAGTTGTTTTAGTTCCGCAAAAAGTGTATCGTATTCAAAATCGCTCAAATAAGGATTTTCTTCAACGTAATACTTGTAGTTGCTTTTGTTTATTTCATCACGAAGATATTTTATTCTATTTAGCATATACCCCTACATAATCATCAATAATTCTCTAATAACTTTTGTTGCTACTGCGGTGGAAGCACCCGAATTATCATAATCAGGTGCAAGTTCTACAACGTCAGCACCGATTATTTCGAAATCTTTGAGATAATTGAACCATCCAACAAGTTCATTAAATTGTAATCCGCCTACTTCAGGAGTTCCGGTTCCCGGCATGATTGATGTATCTAAAACATCCAAATCAACGGTTATAAATATTTTTTTACCTTTTAAGCAATCTAAATCGGAATATTTATGACAAAGAGTGTTGTGTTTTGCCATAAATTCCCATTCTTCTTTCATTCCGGAACGTATACCTATCTGTTTGATGTTTTCGGCTCCTACAATTTTTGCACAATGGCGAATTACTGCAGAATGAGACATTTCTTCACCCATATACTCTTCTCGTAAATCTGTGTGTGCATCAAAATGTACGATGGCGAAATCTTTATGATATTTTGCAATCGCTTGGATTTGTGGCAAGGTTACAAGGTGTTCACCGCCGATTCCAAAAACTCTTTTGCCGTCTGCGTAAATGTCTTCAACATTTTCTCTTATTTGTTCAAGAGTTTTGTATGTATTGCCAAGCGGAAATTCCAAATCGCCGGCATCGTGGAAATTTACGTCAGCAAGTTCTTTATCAAAGATAGGTGAATATTCTTCTAAACCCCAACTTGCCAATCTTATTTGCTCTGGCGCAAAGCGCGAGCCCGAACGATACGAAACCGTTCCGTCAAAAGGTAAACCAAGCATAATTATATCTGATGTTTCATAATTTGGATTTTGTGCCATCCAACTTCTATCTAAAAATGGGCCTCTTAGCATTTGTTGTACTCCTCTTTAATAAATTAGATTATATCATAAAATTATTCCATATAAGCCGTATCTTTTAGTTTTAATTCAAAATAACTTCCGGCGGGAATTGTAATCCGTCCGCCTTTAGAAAATGCCGCCGAAATTGGTGATGTAACGATAGTTGTTCCATAAACCGCAACTCCCGAAATCACTGTAAACGGTGTCAAAATCCAACCTATAGGATTTTGTGATAATTTTGATGTGGTATTCATCATTTTTCGGTAAAAAGGTTTACCTTTTTTGGCGTATTTAGGAATATTTTCCAGATATTTCCTTTCGCCTTTGATGTTATTTAAAAAGATTTTTTTCTGCGCGGCTTTTGTGATTTTTCCGTTTAAGGTTTTTGTGTTGCCGTTATAATAAATGCTATCAATTTTAATTTCTATTAGTCCACCGTTTCCCGTTATTTGCGGTAGGTGTGAATCTGTGATTACTCCTTTGATAAGTGTTCCGGCGGGGATTGTTATATAGCGTTGAGTAATAGGTTCTTGTGTTCTAAACGATATTTTTGCCCCTACTCTTGTCGCATCTGAAACCGCATTGACGGATTTTACTTTGAATTTTGTCCCTTTTTTTAGTTTTATTGCTAATGAGTCATCAATTTTTGTATTTTTTACGTAAGGGTTTGCTCCGGTTACAACTTTTTTAGTTCCTCCTTTTTGTACCGGTTTTAGACTTTCTTTTGGGACGAACGGTTCTATTTTTGTATTTGTTGTTGCCGGTTGAACGGTACCCGAAACTACTGATTTGTCAAGATTTGGCAGTTTTGGTAGTTGTTTTAGTTCTGAGGCGGATGGTTTATAGTTTTTGCGGATTTCTTCATCCACAGATACGTCTAATTCCAACGCAAAAACTTGCATTGGAATTAGAATAATAGCTGTTATAAATAATAGCAACTTTTGCAATTATATCACCTTGGTTACTTTAACATTTCATTAATAGCTTTTGCCGCTTTTTTGCCGGCACCCATTGCGTTGATTGCATTTGAAGCACCTACCGGCGCAACGTCACCACCAGCGAAAACGGTCGGGATAGAAGTTGAACGTTTTTCTTCATCAACCGTAATGTAACCTTTAGTATCGGTAATCATTTCCAAGCCTTCCATTTCTGCAGACTTTTGAATAATAGGGTTCGGGCCTGTACCTAAAGCAACGATTACAGTATCGAGTTCCAGATTTATAACCTCTCCTGTTGAAATTGGTCTTTGACGTCCGGAAGCATCCGGTTCGCCAAGCTCCATAACTTCTAAATCAACCGATTTTACATATCCATCTTCACCATTGATTTCTTTTGGAGCAAGAAGGAATTTGAAGATTACGCCTTCTTCTTTTGCGTGTCTGATTTCTTCCAAACGAGCCGGAAGTTCTTTTTCAGTACGTCTATACAAAATATAAACTTCTTCAAAACCAACACGAACAGCAGTTCTTGCAGCATCCATGGCAACATTTCCGCCTCCGAAGATTGCGGCTTTTTTACCGACTTTTAGAGGGGTTGGAGTTTCTTCTTTGTATGCTTGCATTAAGTTTACGCGAGTTAAAAACTCATTTGCAGAAAATACTCCGTTAAGGTTTTCGCCAGGAATGTTCAACATTTTCGGCAAGCCCGCACCCGAACAAATAAATATAGCGTCAAAACCGTCCTCTTTTAGTTGTTTTAAAGTGATTGATTTTCCAACAACAACGTTAGTGTGGAATTTTACTCCCATAGCTTTGAGGTTTTCGATTTCTCTATCCAAAACAACTCTTGGAAGTCTGAATGGAGGGATTCCGTATCTCAAAACACCACCTAATTTGTGCAACGCCTCGAACACAACAACTTCGTGGCCGGCTTTTCTCAAGTCCGCTGCAGCTGTAATACCGGCACAACCTGAGCCGACAACTGCAACTTTTTTGCCCGAAGGTGTTATTTGAGGTTCAGCAGCTTTGGTGTTGTCTCCGACATATCTTTCTAAGGCGCCGATAGATACCGGTGAACCTTTAATACCTAAAACACAGTTACCTTCGCACTGTCTTTCTTGAGGACAAACCCTACCGCATACTGATGGAAGCATGCTGGTTTCTCTAATTATTTCACCGGCTTTTTCAAGATTATCTTCTTTGATAGCTTGAATAAATTGTGGAATTTGAATGTTTACCGGACAACCTTGTACGCATCTTGGATTTTTGCAATTTAAGCATCTGGAAGCTTCCAACTTTACTTGTTCCGGTGTTAAATTGCTTTCCACAGGTTCAAAGTTGTGTCTGCGTTCAAATTTGTCTTGTTCTATTACTCGTTGTCTTTCTATCGCCATCTCTTATATCCCTTCTTTAGTGTAATATTATATTCATTACTATTAATGTTATCTCAAAAAAATAAGATGTGCAAGTAAAATTGACGGGTATCTTATAATATATATACATGTATAAAAAAATAATTGTAAATATTCATTAAAAATATATATACTTTTGGTTGATTTATTTTTTTACATGGTTTTAAATAGGAAACGGAAGGAATAAAGATGTTAATTAGTAAGACACAATACTCGATAAAGCCTAAGGACAAGATGAAGGGCGAATTATTCTCTAATCGAGTTCCTTTTTCTTCCCCACAAAATAGTTATCAATTTTATAGAGATATTAACGAGAGACCTTTTAAATCAAATTCAGACGAATTATCATTTAAAGGTCTTTCTTTTTGCGCAAATAATGAAAATGCAAAAAGTGAAGATAAAAAGAAAAAAATAATTGATTTTAAAAATAACCCTACTTTGGCAATGCTCGCTGCAGTTTTGGTTGCAGGTGCATCAATGAGAATGCTACCACGTTTTAAGGACGCCGGTACTTATAGTATTTCAGAGTTTAACAAGTTTACTCAAAAGCATATTGGCAGTATCGGAACCGATTTGTTGGAACATTTAAAGAAAAATGATTTAGCCAAAGATTTTATGAAAATTGAAGGTGACAAAATTACTTTCAAAAAGAAAACAATACCGGCATTGGTTTGGGATGGAATGAAATATCCGTTCACTATTTTGCCGGCTGATTTGTTAAACGGTACAATTGCATTACTGAAAAAATTTAAGCCGACTCAGAAATGGGCTGAAAAGCAATATGATACAAAATTCTTTAAAAATATCAGACAACGTTCAAAAATAGATTCAAAAATGAATGCGTTGAGGGGATTGTTCAAGAAACAACAAGATTTGTTGGCAGAAATTCCGGCAAAAGGCGATACTCCGGCGAGATTTAGAACAGAAAAAGAAATTTCTGATGAAATGTATAGAGCATCCGTTAAAATGTTTGACTCTAAAACCGGAAAATATGACACAAAACATGAACGTGCTCTAAATAGATTGGTTTCAGGTTTGCCGCCTGCAATTTTCTTGGCAAACGATGCTTATAACTTATCTAGGATGATGGATGATGATGATAAGGCAGCTGCTAAAGAAAAGAAAATAAGGTTCAAACAAGAAACAAGCAGAATTTTAACAAGTGGATACCTAACCCTTATTACAATGGGGGCTTTGCAAAAATTTATCAACAATTCTAAGTTTGGAATAATGTTGACTACGGGTTCTACGGTTTTGATTACCGAAATGTTCTCTCGTTTGGCTAATGGTAAACATATTACTCGTTTAACACCGGAGGAAGCCAGACAAGAAAATATTAAAAATCATGCTGAAGAGGCAAAAATAAAACCTACAACCGCGTTTACTTCTGATAACAAACCAAAAGAAGAAAATCGCAAACCGTTACTTTCGTTTTCTACATTGATGAAAGGTTCGGCTATTGTTATCGCAACCGGTTTTGCAATTAAAGGTTTGCGTAAGTTGGATGGTGTTGAAAAATCAATTAATACAATGAAAGCGCCGTTTAAAAATCTTTATAGAAAACTTACCAAAAATGAGCATTATTCAATTACAACCGAAAAATTTAATCAAATCATAAAAGTTCTTGATGAAAATGGTTTCTCGGATTTATCGCAAAAATATAAAGATGTTGCAAAAGATGCAACCCACGGCAATATTATTAATTTGGGGGTTAAGGATAAGAAAATAAAACCTCTCGTAGATTTTGTGATTGCGCCGTTCAAGTTTGCTTGGAATACAGTGACAATGCCTTATTGGATTTTGGATGAAAAACTATTGCCGGCTATTATTAAGGGTTATAGGGTTGCCAAACCGTCGAAGGCCGCTGATAATATTGATGCGCTATCAAAAAGTATTGATAACATTGGACGTGAAGCTTTGAAGAAAAACTTTAATCCAAAACAGTTTAGAGATTTTGTGCGTGATAATATTCTAAAAGCTTTTAACGTAGATAATATGTCAAATGTTTCAAATAGTGATCTTTCGAACTTGGCAAAATTTTCGGCAACCGCAGCAACATTATGGTTCTTGATGACTGATAACTATAACATGGTTATGCTCAAATCAAATGGTAACGATGTGGACGGTGCAAAAACCAAATTCAAAGAAAGATTTGTACAAGAAGGTTCAAGATTGTTCTATCAAACCTTGTTGATTGATTTGTTCAACAGTACGTTTAGAACACAATATAACAATTCGTTGTTCGGAATGAGTTGGATAACATTAACAAATACAACTTTGGGCGAAATCTTGACCAGAAAATCTGTCGGAACTCCGATTAAGGCGCATACAAGAGATGAATTGTTGGCAATTGAGGAGGCGCAAGATAATGCAACCGGTTTGTTAAAAGGCTATTATAATTTTATGAAACGCTTGACCGGTAAACGCCCGATTAGCTCATACAAAGTTGCAGCTAAAAATGAAAATCAATCAAAAATAGCTGAAAATACTACAAAACCTTCTGATAAAATTAATTTTGCAAATAAAGGTGTTTTGCATCAAATGGTAAAAGGTTAATGTTTAGATAGTCGAAAATCCGGCTTTAATTATTTTGTAAATGAGTTCTTGGTTTTTTCTGTCGAGATTTTCGAGTAATTTTGTAGTGTCTTCGATAAAGTTTTCGGATGTTGGGATTTCTATAAATTTGAAAAATTCTATCATCGGGATGTTAAGAACTGTACACATTTTATCGAGGACGTGTAATGAAGGGAAAAATCTCCCTGATTCGATACCCGAAAGAGAGGAAGTTTCGATTTCTATGAGTTCGGATAATTGTTCTTGCGTGTATCCAAAGCTTTTTCTGATTTCTTTAATGCGTTTTCCGAGTAATTTTTTATTGTCCATAATATATATAATATACACACTTTTTAAATAAAAATAAGTGTTATAATCACTCATTTATATTAAAAATCAGTAATATTCACTTAAAACTACTTGACAATCACTTAGTTATAGGTTATACTAAGTGTACAACAAGTATCGTTGTACATTCATGTTTTTGACATCCGACATAGAGCGCCAACATGTGCATAGAATTAGAATGTTAAAAACTTGAATGAGGATATTTAGGATAGTCGTAAAAAAGAAAGGTGTTTGATTATGACAAAAAAATTCGGTTTTACTTTGGCAGAAGTATTGATTACTTTAGGTATTATTGGTGTTGTTGCTGCTATGACAATGCCTACATTGATGAACCAAACTAATGGTTTGCAATACAAAACAGCTTACAAAAAAGCATTATCAGCAATTTCACAAGCAGTAGTATTGAACGTTGCATTGGATGAATGGAACTTGGCTGACGCAACAGATACAGATGCTAAAACTAAGGATGATAATGGCAACAATGTACTTTCTATTTGGGCAATGCTTAATAATAGAATGAACGTTAATTCGTCAATTGCAGCTCGTGACTATGATATTAAGGGTGGTGAAGTTACTGAAGATAATACATCTGGTGCTATTGGAACTAACGCTAATAATTATTCTTTATTCTTTAATGATGGTATCATGTTTGAGTTTCCAAAAGCAGCCAAAGAATGTACTTTGGATTCAACAAGGAATGGAAGTAGAGAGGCTTTGGTCACAAATAAATGTATAGGATTTATTGATGTAAATGGAAAAAGTAATCCGAATAGAGTTGTATCTTGTGAGGGTGATAGCGATCCTTGCCAAGTCACAAAACCTACAGACGTATATCCGGTAATCTTCTTCGACCAAACAATTCTTCCTAACTCTGATGCAGCAAGAGCTGTGTTATATGCTAAATAGAGATTAGGAAATAAAAAAGTTCGAATCTTTTTGGAGGAGTTTCACCGCTCCTCTTTTTTTATGTCCAAACATTTGCAAATCAATTATTCCTTCACTCCGCCTTGTGTGTGATAAATCAGCTTCGATATATATTTTTTGCAATATCTACATTATTTTTTAATGTGGGGAAAGCTTTCTTGAAAAATTCGATAAAAACATCTTCTTGAATTTGAAAGTTACATTCATTTTTGTTGCGTGCTTTTGCTATTTGAGCTGCAGTCGTAAACATATTTTGTAGTTCTAATGCATCTTTATAATTCATAATGTTGTTTCCTTTGCCAATTTGTATATATTATTAAAAACTGTTTGTAGTTTTTTGTTGATAATAACATATTGTTCTGAGTTTCCGCAAGAGACAATTGCGGGAGTATAGTTATAACCATTAAAAAATAAATTCCATTCATCTACCATAAATCTGTATTCTTCCCAAAATTTAAGAATACTTTTATAGTATCTACGTATAATATCTTCTTCTGGTACATTATGTCCACCATTACTAACGCGATATTTAACTCTTTCAATACAATGAGTACAATTTTGCAAAAACGAATATATCAGAATTATTTTATAATTTTGGCTTTTTGCTTTTTGTATGATTCTAATAATGTTTTTCCCTGAAAGTGTTGATTCTACTGCAAAAGATGTATTATTGCAAAATAATTCCGTTAAACGTTTGAAGTATTCTTTGCCGGCAGAAATTGGTACACTATTAATAGCATTAGGGGCTATTTCTTTTGCAATTTCATCAGCGTTCAGAAAATTCAAGGTTTTTTCTTTCAATAAAATGTCTGCCAATGTACTTTTCCCGCTACCATTAGCGCCCGCAATTATGTATAATATTTTTTTTGTACTTTGCATACAATTATTCTACCATAAAATGTAATTAAATGTCCAAACATTTGCAAATTAATTATTCCTTCACTCCGCCTTGTAGGATGTCGGCAATGAAATATTTTTTCCCTACTAAAAATACTCCTATAACTGGGATTGTGCAAATAACCGAACACGCCAAGAGTTCGCCCCATAATGTAATTTCTCTAAAACTACCTTTAAATATTGCCAGTCCGACAGGTAATGTACGCATACTTTCGGAGTTGGTTACGATTAATGGCCACATAAAACTGTTCCAAGTTGTTACAAAAGTGAAAATTGCAAGTGTTGCGATGGTTGGTAATGCAAGTGGTAATGCAATTTTAAAAAACGTTTCAATCAAATTGCAACCGTCGATTTTTGCCGAATCTTCGAGTTCTTTTGGTAATCCCAAAAAGTATTGTCGCATTAAAAATACTCCAAATCCGCCAAATAATGCCGGTAAAATTAGTGCTTGATATGTGTCTATCAGATGTAATTCTCTCATTAAGAAAAATAAAGGTATAATGTTGACTTGAGGCGGTATCAACATTGTAATCAAAAAGATTAGGAATAATCCGTTTCTGAATTTGAATTTTAGCCTTGCAAATGCGTATCCCGCTAATGCGGAAAAAATAACTTGCCCAAAGGTTGTTATTGTTGCGACAATTAAACTGTTTAAAAAATATCTTGATAATGGGATTTGTTCAAATACTTTTTGATAATTTTGGGTTGTTAATTTTAAATGTATGAGGTTGTTTGTGTTGTTGAATATTTCATTTTCAGGTGTGAAAGATAGATTTACCATAGCAAAAAACGGATAAAGCATGCTTATTGCAATTAGTATTAATGTTGTATAGCCTAAAATTATTCTAAATCTTTTCATATATGGATTATATCATGATTACTTGTAAAAATATATTTATCATGTTATCATTGCTATGGTTATGATAGTAGAATAGGGGTATTAAATATGGTTTGTACGTTAGAAAAAACAAATTGCACCAATGTATTAGATGAAAAATCCAAAAAAGTTATCCGTAAAGCGTTGAAAGCTTTGGGTAAAAAAAATCTTGCACTTATTATGCACAACGGTAGTTTCCCTTCTTTGGACGGTGAAAACACCGGATTTGGCAGTATTTATACAAATGCCGGCAAAGATGTTATTGAATATTCGGAAGGATTATTTGATGCACTTCAACTAGGGCCAGCGGGCAAAACCAAGTCTTGTGATTCTTCACCATATACCGGAACAATTTTTTCAGATAACCCGTTGTTTATTGATTTGAAAGAATTGACAACAAAAACTTGGGGAAATATTCTTTCGATTGAAACTTATAACGAAATTGTTAATTCAAATCCGAATAAAGATATAAACAAAACGGCTTATTCTTATGCTTATAAACAATATCAAATCGCATTGACTGAGGCATGGAAAAATTTTGTTGAAGCTGATTTGAAAAAATTGCATAAAGAATTCGATTTGTATAAACGTGAAAATGCTTCTTGGTTAGATAAAGATAGCTTGTACGAGGCTTTAACGCTTGAGTATCAAAATGATTATTGGCCAATGTGGAATTCGGAAATGGATAAAAATTTATTCAATCCAAAATCTAATGAAGAGAAAATGGCTTATGGCGATAGAATTTCTGCATTAGAAGCAAAATATTCAAATGAAATTGAAATGTATAAGTTTGTTCAGTTTGTATTGTCTAAACAATCAGAAGAAACAAGAAAATTCGCCAAAAAACACGGTGTTAAAATGATTGCAGACAGACAAGTTGCATTTTCTGATCGTGACACTTGGGCGTACCAATCTTTATTTTTAGAAGGTTGGTGTTTAGGTTGTCCTCCGGATTATTTTTCTAAAGATGGTCAAGCTTGGGGATTTCCGGTTATGGACCCTGAAAAAATGTATAATGCGGACGGTTCTTTAGCCGAAGGCGGAATGTTGATGAAAAATCTTTATAAAAAGATGTTTAGAGATAACCCGGGTGGCGTGAGAATTGACCATATTGTAGGTTTGATTGACCCTTGGGTTTATAAATCCGGCAAAAAACCTATGATTGAACAAGGTGCGGGAAGATTGTATTCTTCGCCTGAACATAAAATACTTTCAAAATATGCAATTGCATCTCTTGAAGATTTGGATATGGAATTGGAAGCGGACAAAGAAAAACGCGTTAAAAAGCTTTCTAAAAAACAAATCAAAGAGTACGGTAGATTGATTGAAAAAATTGTTATTGCCGCTGCGCATGAAGAAGGTTTAGACAAGTCTTCAATCGTTTGTGAAGATTTGGGAACCTTGACAAATCCGGTTGCTGCGGTTATGAAAGAATACGGTCTTCAAGGCATGAAATTGACTCAATTTACTGAGCCTGAAAAAGAAAACGACCCTTACAGATGCTGCAATATCGACAAAAGATGTTGGGCAATGGTTGGAACACATGACAATCAACCTATCAAAATGTGGGCTGATTCGATGATTCATACGCATGAAGGGTATTTGCATGTGAAAAATCTTGTTGAAGATTTGTTTGCAGAAGCTGAGAATAAAGATGATATTATTGTTAAAATGACTAATGATGCTGAATTTTTGGCGCAAACAAAATTGGTCGAGCTTTTTGCTTCAAAAGCTGAAAATATCCAAATTTTCTTCACTGATTTCTTTAATGTTTATGATGTTTACAACAAACCGGGAACTTCCGGCGATGCAAATTGGAGCTTGAGATTGCCAAACAATTATAAAGAATTGTGTGCAATAAATCTTGCAAATATTTTAAAATTAGCTATAATTGCAAGAGGTAGTGAGTTCGCAAAGAAAAACCAAAAATTGATTGAGGATTTGGAAAAAATTTCGTAAAATGATTAAAAAGATAGTTTTATTTACAACATTTTATATTATGGTTAGCGGTTGTGCGGTATTTGCCGAACAGCCGCTTGCTAATCCTCAAGTGATTAATACCGAGGCTAAGCTTTATTATAATGAAGGTGTAGATTTTTATAAACTTGGTCAATATGATAGGGCGATGTCTGCGTTTCGAAAAGCTATTGATACAGACCCAGATTATATTGATGCATATTACAATTTGGGTTCTATTTTGGAATATTTGCAACAAGATGTTACTGCGTTAGAAATTTTTAAACAAATAATTGTTAGAAAACCTGATGATTATGAGGCAGTTTATAAAGCGGCAAATTTGAGTTATAAAACCGGAAATCTTGATGCCGCAAAGTCCTATTTGGCGCTTATTCCACAAGAATCTTTAGTTTATGAAGATGCAAAAGAATTAGCATTTAAAATGAATTCTGATATCCAAAATATAAAAAATGGTTCAAATCAAGTGACTAGTAATTCAAAGGTTGCACAAGAAAATCAAGTGTTTGAAAATATTATTAGTCCTACCGGAATTACTTCGGATAAAGATGATAATATTTATGTCGCGTGTTTTTCGGATAATACGGTTTACAAGATTACTCCGGATGGGAAGCGAATTTTGTATCTAAAAGATGCCAGAATAAGTGGGCCTATCGGAATGGATTTTGATAATTTCGGCAATCTTTATATCGCGAATTATAATAAAGATAATATTATAAAAGTCTCAAATGGAGGCCAAGTGAGCGTTTTGCTCGGTAATGTTACAAAACCTTATAGCGTTCATGTTATGGGGAATATTCTCTATATTTCATCACAAGGCTCAAATTCTATTGTTAAATACGTTTTAAAACAGAATTAAGAGCAAGCCGTACCGGTTGTTTTGTCGAACAAATAAATGTCGGATTTTTTGATGCTTAATTCTAATGTGTTCTCAAGTTTGTAATCAGCATCTAATTTTGCACAACATTTACTTTCTCCTATGTTGAAATAGGCTATTTTTTCACTTCCTAGAAGTTCGGTAATTTCAACTTTAACATTTAACTTGATTTCGCCCCCGGTAATCATTTTTTCCGGTCTTATTCCTACTGTAAAATCGCCTACCCCTAAAATATTGCCGTCTATAAAATTCATTTGTGGAGAACCAATAAATCCTGCAACAAAAGTGTTTGCGGGTTTGTTGTAAATATTTTCCGGAGTGTCTACTTGTTGAATTATTCCATTGTTAAAAACAACAATCCTATCTCCCATGGTCAGAGCTTCGGTTTGGTCATGTGTTACATAAATGAACGTTGTTTGTAATTTTTCGTGCAATTTTTTGATTTCGGTTCTCATTTGGACACGCAATTTTGCATCTAAATTTGATAGTGGTTCATCCATAAGAAAAACTTTTGGATTGCGTACGATTGCGCGCCCGAGGGCTACTCTTTGACGTTGTCCTCCGGATAATTGTTTTGGTTTTCTATCCAAATATTCAGTCAAATCCAATATTTCGGCTGCTTCTTGAACTTTTTTGTTAATAGTTTCCTTATCGGTTTTTCGCATTTTTAGGCCGAAAGCTATGTTTTCGCGGACGGTCATGTGCGGGTAAAGTGCGTAACTTTGGAATACAAACGCGATATCTCTATCTTTTGGATGTATGTCGTTGACTTTTTTGTTTCCAATGAGGATTTCGCCATCGGTTATATCTTCCAAGCCGGCTATCATTCTCAATACAGTTGATTTTCCACATCCAGAAGCGCCAACAAGAACAATAAATTCTTTGTCTTTAATTTCTAAATTGATATTGTTTATAACTTTTTTCTTGTCGTATATTTTGACTAAATCTTTTAAAATAACATTACTCATTTTCGAATTCTCTATCCTTATCTATCGGTAAGATTACGGTGTAAACAGCACCTTTCATAACTTCGGAGCGAACGTTCAAATCTCCTTTTAAACGTTCGGTTACTATTTTTGCTGAGTCAAGAATTATGGAACGCAAAAAGGCTTTCTTATTTGACGAATCTAATAGTGAATATGGTTCAAAAAGAGTTTTTGTTTCAGACTCAGATAGGCCTATTCCGGTATCTTTTATTTCGAGTTTTATGTATGATGCAGTGTTTAAATCCGAATATTTTGCGCAATGGCAAGTGCGAATTTCTTCATCCGTAGGATTGGAAATTTTAATATCAATCCCACCCATATCGGTTAAGTTAATTGATGTTTCAATAATGTTTTTGACAATGAGTTTGAACGAATATTCATCAGTATAGACGGCTTTTTTTGCTAATTCATCGTAATCGAAATTTAAGATGAGTTTTTTTGTTACGGTTTCAAGTTCAAATTCTTTTAATACGGATTTGATTGCAAAAACTGAATCAAAAACTTTTAAATCGGGTTTGTATAATGTTGATTCAACAAACGAAAATTCAAAGAATTTTTCCATAAAAATTGATAGTTCTTTGGCGTTTTTGTTGATAATTTCCAAATATTTTTGTTGTTTATCGTTTACATCTCCACACAATCCATCTTTCATTGCTTGCGAAAACCCAAGAATTGACTGTATAGGAGATAAAAAATCGTTTGAAAGTTTGTGTAACATTAGGTTCTTTTCACGACTGAGTTTACCGGTCATTTCGACGTCTGAAAATACATTCGTCATTTGAGTAACGTCGCGAATAGTTATAAAATATTGTTCAATAAATTTTTTGCAGTTTAATTCAACAAAAAATTCTTCTCCGCTAATTGCGATTGCGCCGGTAACAATAGATTTCTGTTTCGCAGAAGATTCTTCGATTAATGCTAATCCTTCCGTAATTATTTCGTCTAAATGTATATTTAATAAATCATTTTCAAATCCTCGGAACATTTTAGTTGCTTTTTGGTTAACCCAAGTAATATGTCCGTCAAGTTCTGCGATTATTACAGCGTCAGGAAGGTTTTTTAATATATCAAGAGATTTGATTGTTCCGATTGAAAAAAATTTTAGTACATTCATAGGTTGCATTTGTTCCAATTATGTTATATAATGCATGATAACATAAAAATCGAAGAGCCCAAAAAATAATGTTAAATTTTGTAATTTTTCTTTTACAAAATAGCAAAAAAAATATTTTTTGAGTTTTAAAGCATAAAACAAATAAATGTAGAGTCTTCAGTTATCAAAACAAGAGTTTTGGTATACAAAAAAAGGATGTAACATGAGAGAAATCAACAATCAAAACCCAGCACCAATGTCACAACAAATTGCTCCAGCAAAAGTTGAAGCAAAAGATGTTGTGGCAGAAGAAGTTAAAGTTGACGCAGTTCCACAAAAAGAGATTAATGATTTGGGGAACATGCCGGCAGAATCATTGGGCCGTTCACAAGTTGCAGCCGCTGATACAATTGAAAATGATATTAAAATGATGTTAGAAAACCCTGAAGCTGTCGAAAAAGCCAACAAGTTTTATGATATGGCGGAACGCGTCTTGACCGAAAAAGGTGACGAGTTTGCTGCTGAAAAAGCGACATTGTTGACCGATGCTTATCGTAAAGAATTTCTTGCAAAGTAATTTGCAAGCCTGCATTTGATTAAGAGTTTTATTTAGAATTTTGTATCAATTAACAAATCAACGAGAGCTTTGAGACCAAGTTTATAACTATTAACTCCAAATCCACAGATTTGACCTACGCAAACTCCGGCAAGATATGATTTTGAGCGGAATTCCTCGCGGGCGTGGATGTTTGTCATGTGAACTTCGACAGTTGGGAGGTTGACTGCGCTAATAGCATCGCGAATAGCAATGCTTGTGTGTGTGTATGCGCCCGCATTGATTATGATGCCGTCAACATTGCCTAATGCTTTGTGTATTTTTTCAACGATTTCGCCCTCAAGATTGCTTTGGAAAGTTTCAATATCTATCCCGAGCGAAAACGAGTATGCGTACAATTCTTTTTCTAATGCTGATAATGTTAAGTCACCGTATTTTTCGGGCTCTCTGATTCCCAACATGTTCATGTTTACGCCATTAATAATTAATATTTTCATGCCATTCTCCTATGATAATTATAATATAAAATCAAGGAATTGTAAATTTTTATTAAAATTATAAACGCAAATGTAACAAATTTGACATGCTTGAATTATCATGCATGTACAACTATCCCCAAATCTCCTCCCAAGATTATTGTTCAAGCCGCATAAGATGCGGCTTTTTATTTTGTATATTTTTGAAAATTTATTCTAATGGTAGTTTTGATGAAACTTCCGCAATGATGCGCTGAATATCTGCGCCTCCGATAGAAACCTCTAATATTAATGGGGCGTGTATTAATACAGTTTCAGAATATGCCATTGTATCAACATTTACAACATTGAATTCAACAAAGTCATCTCCGGCATATATAAGTTTGCCGTATTCTCCTCCTGTCGCCCATTTTATAAACATATATTGATTTTCGTATTCTTTTAGTTTTTGCACTAATCTCATAAATACTCCTACTTCCTATAATACTATTTTAGTTATTTATTTTTTTAAGTCAAGGATAAACGCAAAATAAAATCAAAACGTAAATTAGTGCCGGGAATTTTCAAAAGGTGTCCAATCGTTGCGGGGTTTGAATATTATATCGTACCCAAGCTCTTCCGCAATTTCAATGACCTCTTTAAATGGTATTGTTTCGCGTGCCAATTTATGTGAAAGTCCGGATTGAGTATATTTTTTGTTGTATTTTTGGCTCATGTGCACCGCAAATTCCGTAAAACTCACGTTACGCCAGACAAATAAAGCTTTTATGCGTTCTTTAATTTTCTTGTTTTGTATCATATCATTCCCGTATGTTAATTGTATCAATATTATGTGAAATCTTGACAAAACATGTAATATATGACATAATAATGATGTATATTGCATACATGATAGTTAATTATTTGTAAGTTATGAAAGGATTTGTTATGAAAAAACGAGGTTTTACTCTTGCAGAAGTTTTAATTACGTTAGGTATTATCGGTGTTGTTGCAGCTATGACATTGCCGAGTTTGATTGGAAGTTATCAAAAACAAGCGTGGGTAACTCAATTGAGAAAGACGGTTTCTACTTTAGAGCAAGGATTTCAAAAGATGCGTGTTGATAACGGCAGTGTAGATAGTTTAGAAGATACTGAACCGTTTGTTAAAATGCGCGCAAGCAATACCCCAGAGTGTATCTCTTGGGAAGGTAGTGCAGAGTGTGAAGAGTTTTATAAAAAGGATTTGACAAAATATTTTAATATTGATTTTGTAGTTGCGTCAGATGATTATAAGTATTGGTCAAGAGTAATTGTTGATGAAGATGAGGATTATTATGATATGGCTAGTGCATCAATGGTTGTATTTCCGGATGGTGCTATGGTTTATTTCTGGTTCATTGATTATCTTGTTCCGGCTGGATATGATATTGCCGCGCAAGTGTATATTGATGTAAATGGCTTAAAGGCGCCAAATAAACTTGGGTACGATGTTTTTCGATTAAGTTTGTTGGACAATGGTAAATTGATTGATTCTGCGTTTGATGGTCGAGGAGATATAGATATTAAAGAACGTTGTTTGTCGGGTAGGCATGCGGATGGATGCTATGCCTATTTGGCTGCTAATGGCTGGAAGATGGATTACTAAAGATTTAAAATTTTGTGGGGCGAATGTTTATCATTCGCCCCTTTTTGTTACTTGTGGTATGACTCGTTGCGGATGATTTTGAAGGCTCGATATATTTGTTCAACTAATATTAGTCTTGCAAATTGATGTAAAAATGTCATTTTGGAAAAGCTCAATTTGAAATTCGCTCTGTTGGAAACATTTTTGGACAGTCCATGAGAAGAGCCTATAATAAATATGATTTCCGAAACCCCGTCGTTTGTTAGGTCATTGATTTTTTTTGCAAAATCGGGCGAAGAAAGTTGTTTTCCCTCTATTTCTAATGTAATGACATAAGATTGAGGTTTTATATAGGATAGAATTTTTTCCCCTTCTTCATCTAGTGCCCGTTCGATAAGGTTTTCATCCTTAATTTCTACCGGAGAAAGTTCAATGATTTCGGTATTTGCATAAGGAGTTAGGCGTTTTAAAAATTCGTCAATACCGTCTTTTAAAAATTTTTCCTTAAGTTTGCCAAGCGCAATAATTTTTATATTCATAAATTATTCACTATCTTTTGCAATGTATACGGTTGTTGACGGGAATGCAAAATCAATACCTTCAACTCTAAATTTGCGCACAACTTCTTGGATTATGCTACCTTTGATTTTTGCGTAAGAATCGTATGATTTTGTTTTGGCATAAGAAATGAGCTTGATATTAATAGAGCTGCTATCTAGTGCGTCAACAAAAACATTATGATCTTTGTACATGTCAGAACGTTCGGTAACTACGTTATTTAATATGTCAATAGCCTTCTGTATTTTTTCGTCTGATGTATCATAAGTTACCCCAACAACTAATTCAATTCTGCGTTTGCTTGCTTTTGAAATGTTTTCAATAACGCTGTTAGCAACGGTGTCATTTGGTATGGCAACTACAAAATTTTGAAGGGTTCTTATTTTAGTTGAACGTAAACTGATAGCTTCAACTGTACCTTCTACGTCATTTATTTTTATATAATCACCAATTCTGTAAACCTTGTCTGTCAAAACTGCAACAGTTCCAAACATTGATGCTATTGTTTGTTGAGCAGCAAACCCAACGGCTAAACCTGTAATTCCAAAACCTGCAATAAGTGATGTTAATGAATAACCATGACTTTGTAAGAAGGAAACAACAACGATAAATCCGATTAAAAATTTGATAATTTTCCCCAGAACCGGAACAATATGATTGAGGGGGGATGAATTGTCGTTGGATTTGAACTTTTGTTTTAATTTTCCGCCGAAAATATCAACCAGTTTGAATAAAACCGTAATAACAATGATGTTTACAATGATTTCCAGAATTAAATCTATTTTAAGAGTAGAAAATACTTTTTCTATTTTGTCTACGTATGCTAAAATTTCGTCAATCATAAATTCTCCTCGTAATATTTTCGTGAAATAAATCATATAGAAAAAGCCCCAATAGGGGCTTTTAATGGAGCGGAGGACGAGACTCGAACTCGCAACAACCTGCTTGGAAGGCAGGGACTCTACCATTGAGTTACCTCCGCGTACCCTCATATTATTACAAAAGTTTTTAAAATGCAAGAAAAATTTTTGCTCTTCTGCATAACCCGAAAGGATTAATTCTTTTATGCTAAACCAAATGGCTAAAGTTTATCCTCTGGGGTGGTGACAATTAAAAAAAAAACGTTTATTATAACAATGTAAGCTCGTTATGTCCAGACACTTATTTCGGGGTTGCGACAAGATTTTTCTTAGAGCGGTTTGGTTCTAAAATATAATGGGCTTACCCTTAAATAAAATCAATTTCATACTATGTACAATTTCATAATTACAAACTCTATGTTTTGAATGCTATGACTTGCTGGGACCCCTTAGCAGGTCTTTTTATTTGCGAATTTTCGTTATTTATTATATAATATGAAAAATTGGAAATTTATAAGGAGAAATTACTATGACAACAGAAGTTAGAGCAAGCCATATTTTGGTACGTACAGAAAATGAAGCAAATGAATTGCTAAAAGAAATTAAATCCGGGAAATTGACTTTTGCTGACGCAGCTGAAGGTGCTTCATTGTGTCCATCAGGCCAAAATGGCGGAGATTTGGGCTATTTTGGTAAAGGTATGATGGTCAAAGAATTTGAACAAGCATGCTTTTCTATGGAAGTTGGTGAAATTTCTGCGCCAATTCAAACTCAGTTTGGTTGGCATTTAATTCAATTGACCGGAAAAACAAATGACTAATATTCTTGAAAATACGCGCGAATTTTTAAAACTTAAAAATTTAGATTATCTTTTGATAAATTCAACTAACGATTTTTTGGTTGAGTATAATGAGTTGAGTGAAAATTCGCGCTATTTTATTACGGGTTTTTCGGGGTCGACCGGTGATGCTTTGCTTACAAAGGATAAATTATATCTTTTTGTTGACGGTCGTTATCATATCCAAGCGGATATGGAGGTTGATTTAGCAAAAGTTACGGTTGTAAAATTAAAGACGGGGCAAACATTTCTTGAAGAGTTTTGTAATCTGATTAGGCCAAATTCGAGATTGGGTATTTTTTCGTATAAAAATAGCCAAGCAAGATATGAAAAATTACAAGAATTGTTGAAAGATAAAAATATATGTTTTAAGTTGTTGGATAAAGATCCTATAACAAAGCTTAATCGTGCGCCATTGGCAAGCGTTGATAAGGTGCCCAAAAGTCTAACGGGGTTGGATGCCAGTGAAAAAATAGATAAAGTTTTGGAGAATATTCCCCAAGATGATGCGATTATTGTAACAAATTTGGAAGAGGTTTCATATCTTTTTAATTTGCGTAATTTTGAAAAACAATATTCCTCTAAAATTAAAGCAAAAGCTTTTTTAAGTAGAGATAAGACGTTGCTTTTTACTCCGGATAAAATGGAATCATTTGAGCGCTTTATCCAAGAATTTAAGGGTAAGATTTTTGTTGATAAATCCACAATAAATGTTCATGATTACAATTTGATAAAGGACAAAATTTCTATATTGGGCAAAAATCCCATAATGGAAATGAAAGCTGTAAAAACAGAACAAGAGCTTGAGCATTACAAAGATTGTTTTGAGCGTACGGATAAAACAATGTATGCAATAAGACAATATATAGAAGAAAATGAAAATCTTTCAGAGTTTGATATCGCTAAAAAATTGGAAGAATATTTTTATGATTATGGAGCAAAAAATTTAAGTTTTAGTTCAATAGTTGCTATAGATGAGAATTCAGCACTCGCACATTATTCAAAAAATTCAAAAGATGTATTTTTAAAAGATGGCAGTCTGGTATTGATTGATTGTGGTGCGTATTATGAAGGTGGATTGGCAACAGATATAACAAGAGTTTTTGTCAAAGGCGAACCGAGTGCGTTACAAAAACAAGTTTATACGACCGTTTTGAAAATGTTTTTGCACGCTTTTAATTATAACCTCGAGGATAAAACAACCGGTTATGATATTGATGAACTTGCAAGGGAAATACAAGATGCAAATAAGATTGAAGGTTTTGAATTTAATCATGGACTTGGGCATGGTTTGGGCGTGAGCGTACACGAATATCCACCAAATCTTAGCAAAAATGAGCTTGCGAAAGTTGAAATAAAAGATAATATGTGCTTTACTATTGAGCCGGGGCTTTATAATAAAAAATATTTTGGTATAAGATTAGAAAATTCTTGTTACAGAAAATATGGGATAATAAATTCTTTTTCAGATATGTGTTATGAAAAGAAATTGATTGATTATTCTTTATTATCAGAGCAAGAACAAAAATGGTTGAAGTTGTTTAAGGTGTTATAAATGGAAATTACTAGTGTAAATAACGAATTGGTAAAAGAAACTGCAAAATTGCAACAAAAAAAATATCGCAATCAAGAAAAGAAATTTTTGTTGGAAGGTTTTAAGGCGATAAAGGAAGCTTTCGATTTCGGTATAAAATTGGAACATATTTTCGTTTTGCAAGAGAATGTTGAAAGATATTCGTTTGCCAAGGATATTGTAATTTCGACAAATGAAAATGTATTAAAAAAAATCAGCACTACTGATAATGCGCCGGATGCGGTTGCTGTCGGATATCAAAAAGAGTTTGATTTTTCAGTGCTTGATACTGCCCAAAAAGTTATTTTGTTAGAAAATATTAAGGATGTAGGAAATTTAGGTACGATTTTGCGTTCGGCGGCTGCATTTTGTGCGGACGGAGTTATTCTCTATGGGGAAGATACCGTTGATTTCTATAACCCAAAATGCGTGCGCGCTTCGGTAGGGAATTTGTGGAAAACTCCGGTTTTTTATATGAGGAATATTGATGAGTTAAAAAAATATTTCAATGGTTTTGTACGGATTGCGACATTGCCGAGAACAAATAACTATTTAAAAACTTTCAATGTGGAAGAACCGGTGTTGTTGATGTTTGGAAGTGAGGCTGATGGGTTGAGTGATGAGTTAATCGCGTATTCCACAAATTCGGTGAAAATTGAAATGTCTGAAAAGGTTGAATCTTTGAATTTAGGTGTTTCTTGCGCAATTACTATGTACAAATTATTTGTTGAGGGTTAGAAATCTTGTTAGTTCGATATAATCGTATGGTTTTAATCCTTCTTGCAAAAACTAAGAGCGTAGTGTATAATGATAACGAGCAGTATGAGTAAGCTATGAGGTCGTATGCTATGGTTGGAACTGAAAGAATAAAAATGCCCGAAACCCTTGCTATGACTGCATTTGCGCCTACGGGGGGG
>JAZSRN010000090.1:0-10257 GCA_045538535.1 Candidatus Gastranaerophilaceae bacterium
CCCCCCGTAGGCGCAAATGCAGTCATAGCAAGGTTTTCGGGTAATTTTGAACCCCCAACTTTTTCAATGAAATCTATGTACAAATTGTTCAAACGCATATCTTCCATATACCCATTATATCAAATTTTTTAACAAGCGCAAGCCTCATGTTAAAAAGTCAATTAACAATTTGCCTTGAAATAAAATTTTATTATATAATTATCACGTTAATAAACAAAAGATAGGAGTTAAAATGGCACAACAATTTAATCAACAAAACATCAAAAAAAGATATTCGACATTAGTATTTCTAAAAGGTTCGACCGCACCTTTGGTATTATATGTAGAAGATGCGCAAATCCTTTATTCAGAACTAATTCAAGCAATGAAAAACCCTACCGCAGTATTGATTGAAAAAGAAACACTTGGACCATTAAAAAAAGTTTCTTTCATCTCAAATCAAATTGCTGCCGTTGCAATTCAAGAAGAACAATACATGTAAAAACAACCAACAAATATATTATACCCCTACGAAATCTTTATTCCGTAGGGGTTTTTAACGCTTGAATTATATCCTCAATTGTCAAATTAGGATTTATATCTTTAACCGAAATTACTGAAGATGTATCCACATCTTCTTTGAAAATTTCTTCCAATAGCAATCTGTCATAATCAAAAAGAATTGAACCGTGTTGAAGAATATAACCCTCTTTTCTGCATTGCGCCGAACCTATCAATTTTTTACCTTGATAGGTTAAATCCGCACCCGTTGAAATAAGCATACAATAATCAAATTTTGTACGAACACCTTTCTCTGCGCCAAAACTTAAGTCTATCCCTAATTTTTTAAATCCGTCAATCAAAATTTGCGAGATTTCAATATATGATTCAACTACATTTTGCCCATTTTTTAAACTTTCAATCGGGCAAACATAGCTATACGTAAGCTCATTATCGTGCAACAAAGCTCTTCCGCCTGTCAAACGCCGCACAACATCAATGTTTTTTCTTTTCAAAAAGTCATAATCCAAAAAATCATCCTTTTGATTTCTCCCCAGCGAAATACATGCCGGAGCCCAACCATAAAGCCTAAATACACCTTCTTTTTCTTGATTTTTTATTGAATTTTCGAGAATTTGGAAATCATAATCCATATTCTCTTTCCCAGTCATAACTTGATAAGGTATAAATTTCATTATTTATCACCTCTTGATTTTATATCTTCTTCAAAAGAAAGAAAAACTTCATTGCCAACAAACTGTTCTAACGCCGCACGCTGTGCGTAAAAATCTGCTCTTGCCTTGGCTTGCATATCCAATGCACTTCTATAATATGCATCAGCAATAATAATAATTTCTCGAGTAAATTTTTGTGCATTATCATAATTATGCTTTCTATCCGCAACCATTTTATCAATCATTTTTAGTCTGTTATATGAAGTCATGTAATTGTAATACAAGTCAACTGTTCGTTGCTGAAGTTCTTCAATTTTACGTACCAGAATAATCATATCAGCATCGGTTACTTTGGTATACTTATAATTCAATGCTTTTGTATCTTGTGACATTATACCCAATACATTTCCGCCAATTAAGGAGCCAGCGGCCATAATCGGGTTTCCCATGCCTGCCCCAACCATCGTTGACATACTCGCAATCGTTGAAAGAACTTTTTTTACAGACTTTTCATCAGGTTTGTCTTCATCAGGATTTGCAAGTTTATACAATGCAAAATTTATCGTATCGCTTTGTTTTGCCGCACCTTGCCACAACACAGACAAATCCCCCATCATCTCTTTTTCACTTAACACAAGGTCTTGCGAAATCTCTTTTGACATTTGTTTCATGCTCAAATCCGCATAAGTCATTTCAACAAATTCAGGTTGCCCGGACTCTTTACTGACAAAAGTTTCCTCTATTTGTTTTGGAACTGTCCCCATCTTTGCTTCAATGTATTCTTTTTCCGGTTCTTCTGAAAGTCCCATACGATAAGCCGGAGGCATCGGAGTCAACACCTCGGAAAGCTCTGTCAAACCATACGCAGGAATTGTTAATGATATCAAGAAAAAGAAGCTTAATAATCTTTTGCGCATTATTTCACCGCCTTTTCATTGACTAATGTAGCATGACCGTTTGAATGGAATAAATTCAAATTATCAACAACTTTTTTACCGGCAAGACGTTGCAATTCCAAATGATATTTTTTTGCGAGTTCAAAATAATAAAACTCATCAATCTGCATATTATCATACATTGCAGACGAAATCGTAATCTCTAAAATATCTTCATCATCCAAGGCTTTTGCATAATTTTTGTTATACAAAATCGATTTTGCACGAGTTTCTTTCAATTGAATTAACGCACCCTTGTAATTATAATATGCGTTAATAATCCTATCTTGCAAATTTTCTACAAGCCCCGCAAGTTCTATCAATTCCGTATCGGTTAGGGGAATTTCTTGAGGCATGTTTTTCTTATTAATAAGATTTTGTGCTAATCTACCGGCCGCAAAAGACGCGGTTTGAAGCATATAATCAGAACCTATAGCATACGGAACAAAAGAGGAACCGGCAACAATTGCAGACAAAGTTTTGGCCATTAGGGAAGAATGAATTCGCCTTTGACTTTCGGGAGTAGAAAGCTTTTTGAGTGCAAATGCTATAACTTGATCGTTTGCAACCGTACCTTTCCAAAGATTTTCAATGTCCTCTAAATCTTTTTCTTTTTGCAATTCTACCAACTGAGCAATAACCGCTTCGTCCGAAACTACAAGCGAATCCTTTACTTTAATTTCATTTTTCGGGATTTCAATCTGCTTGGTTTCTACGTCACCCAAACCAACAGACTCATAAGCATCTGCTTGTTTAACACTTGCTCCTATTAAAATTATTAATATCCCAACCAAAAACTTTTTCATAACAATTTTATACCACAATCAAAATAATAAATCCAATGGTTGACTATTTTGTCCTCCAAATGGTTGTTCCCTTATTCCCTCAAAAAAAATAAAATTATAATACCAGGTTGGGAGAAATTAATTTATAATGACTACAAGCACTAAAAATCCGATTAAAAATAAAAATGATTACTTTGAGAAAGCGAATATTTTGAGGAAAGAAAATTCATTTCAAGATGCTATAGCCTTTTACCTCAATGCTATTTTGATAGACAGAAAAAATCCAAAATCTTATTATGGATTAGGCATGTGCTACAAAAACATTAAAAATTATGACAAAGCAATTAAGTACTTAATCCAAGCAACAGAACTTGACGATTGCTATTACGAAGCGTTCTATGAACTTGGAGTTTGCCACTTGCTAAAAGGTATTCCTTGTGGAGCAATAAAAAATTTCATTCAAGCAATACAAATAAATCCGGATTTGCCTGATGCAATTTTACAACTTGGAATTGCACATGAAATGTGCGAAGAACCCGATATGGCACTTATGATTTACCAAAAATTAATCGAAAACACCCCACAATACATCAAGGCATACGACCATAAATCTTCATTATTAATGAAACTTGAGCGTTTTAAAGAAGCCTCCGGTGTATTAAACAATCTAATCAAAATAAGCCCTGAATATACTCAAGCCTATGCAGGAATAGGCATTTGTTTTGACAAATTAGGCAAAAAAACCGATGCCCAAAGATATTACAGAAAGTTTCTTAATCTCCAACCGTTTTCCCGTCAAGCAAATTTTATTAAAAATCAACTTGACAAAATCAAATTACAAAACCACAAAACGATTTCTAATCGAGGAATGTCATTGATTAAATAATATTTATTGTTTATTTATCTCTTTTACTTTCTCCCGAACAAATTGGCGGATTGCAGGAGTTATTAACAAATCCGGCTCTGCATTTGTAAAAGAATCAAGAGTTATTATTCCACTTTTTAAATCACCGTTTTCTATTGTTAAAAGTCCGGCCATAATTAAATCCAACGGTTTTTCTGAAGCTTTATACTCATCCAATTTTAACGGAACAATATTACGTGCTTTATAACATTTTGCCAAGTCAAGATAATACTGAAAATTCAAGCTATAAATCTTTAATGCCCTTTCATAACAATCTTGTGCCCAATCAGGATAACCTATTGTCATATAAGTATCACCCAAATTTTTATAATAAACAGAAGTTGCTTGGGTTTCATCAGCAAGACTTATCGCAATTTTAAATTCTTGAATTGCTGCGTAATAACATCTTTCATTCAAATACATTAAACCCAAATTGTTGTGATGAAACGCATTTTTCTCCGCTTCAATTTGATATACATCAGGCTTTACATACCCCGATGTAATTATCGCGAAAAATATTAAAAATATTATACAAGACTTTTTCATGATTAAATTTTAATAATTTTTTATACCAAATCAATTTCCAAACCTTCATAAGCCAACATAACATTTTCTTCTAAAGATTTGTAACTAACAGCTATTTCATCAAGCTTTTGATCATCATAAGTCGGGTCAAAATGGAAAAATACCAATTTTTCGGCATTTGATTGTTTTTGACATTCGATTGCCATATCAAACGTTGAATGGCCATAACCTTGTTTTGGAACAAAAGAATTTAGATAATCTTCGGTTGTATATTGCGCATCGTGGATTAACAAATTACAATTTCGCGCGAAATTAGCCAATTTTTTGTCTCCGCCAAGGTAACTTTCTTTATCTGAAGCATAAACAAGAACTTTATCCTTGTACGAAATTTTATACACTAACACTCCTTCTTGCGGGTGTGCATAAGAACGGTAACAAGTAATGATAACTTCTTCTCCATGCGGAATAGCTTCTTCATCTTTTTCAAAACGTTTAATTATAGGCGCTTTACCTTTTTTCAAAACAATACCTTCAGTTTCTTTCAAATCATGCGTGTTAAGATTGCCGGCAATATCGCCCAAATCCAACGGGAAAGATTTCCCAAAAAGAAGCTCTGCCAACTCATCAGACAAAGTTTCCGCATAATTTACGTTCCCAAAGACATTTACAACTGTGGTAGGGATATGCAAAGGTCTAAAAAAAGTAAAACCTTGAATATGGTCTTGATGTATATGTGATAATAAAAGCGTAGCATTGATAGGTTTGCGATCTCCCCTATCAATTCCGGACTCAATGTATTGTTTCATCAAATCATTACCTACATCAATCAAACCGGTACCGGCATCTATTATAATAAGATTTCCACCTACGTGAATTTCTACACAAGCAGTATTTCCACCATATTTTAAGTAATCCTTATTCGCAATAGGATAACTGCCTCTTACACCTCTGAATTTTACTTTAAATTCGCCCATAATTCTAATCCTTATTTATTAATAGTAATTATTATATTTTGATCTTCTGCACTACCTTCATACAAAGCTGTACCAAATGTCATTATTTTTGCAGCCTTTTGAATATTTTTTTCATTAGTTTCTTTTGTTTGTATATCAAAAACCACACTGTTGCGATGGTTTGTAATATTGATTAAGCGAAACGCGTTTGGATATGAGACAAGAGCCGGAGTGCTAACATATAAAACGTTTCCCTCTTGAGTAATTTTTGAACCATGATAATGTCCTTGGAATATAGCTATCGGATTTTTGTACTTTTTGACAATAGCATTGACTTCATTTGCGTTTTTCAATCGATGATTTGCGCTTGCAAACGGCTCTTTAAACGGAATATGAGTAAAAATTAGTACGGTATCATTTTGTGCACGTTTTAGCTCATTATCAAGCCAAGCCAATTGGAGTTTGTCTATATAACCATTTGACGTTATTTCATCTCTGATTACGGAATCCAACACTATAGCCTTAAATCCTTTTTTCGGAATAAAGGAATAATAATTTGTTCCAAACAAAAAATTTTTATTATTCGATTTTACAATTTCTCGGAACAATTGAGGAGTAAGATATCCGCCAACGCAAGTATCATGATTGCCATAAGCATAATACCAAGGATGAATTAATTTATTCAAATAAGGCATCATCGCAGTTAATTGATTTTCATAAGGCTTGTCTATTAAATCTCCCGTAAACATCACAAACGCAAGATTTTGCATATCATTTAACTGATTTATAGCATCTTGCAACAATGTCGGAGAATCTCCGGTAAGTTTAAATGTTGTATTTTTCCCGTATGTTGAAAAATGAACATCCGATACCTGAGCAAATTTAAGAGTTTCGGCACAATACGCATTGAGGCCGCATAGCATAAATGCGGACAAAATTAATGAAATAGTCCAATTTTTAATTGTTGTTGTAATGGATTCTTTTTCTCTTTTTCGTCTTCCCATCTTGCTTTTCTCTAGCTTCTTTGCTCATTTTGCAAAAGTGTTCTTATTTCATTATATTTGATATTTAATCTTTTGTCGTCATCAGAGAGGATGATTGCTTTATCAAAATTTAATAATGCATCGGCATATTTTTTTTGTTTATAATAACACAACCCTAAGTATTCATAAATTTCCGCGGTTTGATATTCTACAGAAAGATTTTCGAAAATACTTTTTGCCTCCAAGAAAAAACCTTTTTCATATAATATTTTACCCTTTAGCAACTCGTATTGAGGATTATAAGCAATTGAAAGAGCTTGATTTATTGTATCATGTGCTTCGTTATAACGCCTAAGCCCTAACAAACATTTAGCCTTTAACATCAATGCACCGTCTGAATTTGGCATCATATTCAAGTATGTATTCAAACTATTAATCGCTTGTTGAAACATCCCTCCATTTATTTGAGCAATAGCAAGCCCAAAATAAGCTTGTAAAAATTTCGGTTTTGTATTTATCACTTTTTGATAGTACGTAATCGCTTGAGAAAAATCATTCATATCGCTATATTTATTTGCCAAAAGATATGCCGCCCAATGATTGCCGGCATCAGCATTTTGTTTCAAAATAGTTAATTCAAGCGAACTGTTACCTTGCTTTTTAGCAGATTTCACATTAATCAAAAAGGGATTCAACGACGTTAAAATGGATTTAAAATTAGGATTTAAAACGCCTTCCAACGTAGATTTCAATTCGATTATATCTTTATCTTGAGGTACAATTCTTAACGCACGATTAACATAATCAAGCGCTTGGATATAATCACCTTCGGCGGCATAACTCGTCGCCATATCTACATAATCCTCAGCCATTTCATTAGCAAATATAGGCCGAAAACCGATAACTAAAACTATTAAAACTAAAAATAAAACTCTCTTCATAAAACAATTATAACATATTAAAAAAACTTAGGGAAGAGTTAAAAAAATAAAGCCGCTTGGGAAAGCGGCAGGGAAAAGTTACGAAATTGTGTAGGGGAAAATAATTAATGGAAATCTTATTTTTATGAAAACAAATTGAATGTTTTTTCAACGTTTTTATCTATTACACTCTTAACCGCATCGTATTCGGTTTGTAGTGCGTTATGTTCCGTATCTAATTTATTTAATTCAAGGTCAAAACGTTTGTCCTTATTTTCGAGTGCAGTAAGCGCTTGTTCATATTCTCTTTCGGCACGTGCAATAGCCCTTTCGTCCTCAACTTCGACGATTGTTTGATCTGAACCGAGTGAAGCAGATACAAAATCATTTGCCGATGATGAGAAGTATTCAAAGAACAATTCACCTTTTTTAAGTTTGCCTTCAAACAAACTATTATCTTTCATAATCGTTTTGCTTAAATCTTCAACATATTCGTAATGTTTGCCATACTCCTTATTAGTCGTATCATTTAGAGTAGTGGTATAAGCCATATAATTACCCGTTGCCATACGATTAAACAAGTTTGTATAATAAGTAATCATATCCTTGTTGTTTGCATCAGACGCATCTTTTAGAGTAACCTCTCTACCGCTGGCATTTGTATATTGATTACCTTCTAAAAATGCTCTTGTCAATGCAGTGGCATAATCATACAATTCTCTCTGTTCTTTTGTAGAACCTTCGTAATTTATTGGGTCATAAACATATTCATTAGGATTTGTAGTTGCATTACCATCCTTGTCTAAATAATTTGTACCGTTATTTCTAATATAAGACGGAGAACCGCCATCTTTTAATTGAATCCAATCGAAGATAACCGTATCATTCAAATCGTGTTCAATATCACCCAAGTTAATACCTAAAGTTGCATAATACTTATCCCAAGCTTCATGAACCTTTTGCATAGCTGCTTGTTGTTCAGGCGTATCTTTGTTGGCTTCATTATAAACAACACCCAAATCAGATATAGAATATCCCATTTCAGCAAGGAATACATTCAAATCACCATTACCTTTTTCAAACGCTTTTGCAATATCTCGATTAACAATTGCACGCCCTTTAGCATCAGTTACGACATATTGTTTGCCGCTAAGCATTTGAGTATCGGTCAAAAGATTATACGAAATATCCGTATAAATTGCTGCGCCATTTGCAAACCCGGTGATAACGGTTAATTTTGTAGCTTTTAGCGCCTCATTGTATTCTCTGTTAATTTGTTGCGTTTCATCCGCCAATCTTTGTTTTGAATACGAAAGACCTTGAGCGCTATTTTCGTTATCGCTCATTCTTGCGGTAATGCTGAGTAGTCTGGCTTGTGATGCGGACATTCCCATAACGTCTAAATCCTTTCGTTATTCGTAACTCTGGTTACTTTATCGGTATCTTTCACTCAAAACTTTGATTTTTAGATAAAATAATTTACAAACTGTTACAAACACCGAATGAAAAATATAGTGCGCCAGACATCTATTTGCTTTCCAAATTTTACCAGTTTCTTGACATTGAAGAACGAGCAAGCGTTGAACAAATTCAAGACAGAAAAACTATTAAGTATCGTTTTTCGAGAGGTGATTAGGTGGGGTGTAAACTTTAGAAAGGTTATGCAATTGCAGAACCCTTCTTCCAAGATTTATCCTTCGTATAACAAATATGATAATTAATCTATCAAACACACAGCTCTGCTGCCGTTGCCGTAGCGGTAGTTGCAGTCCCAACTCGTGTCCGTGGAGCCGAAGCCCCTGAGATGCACGCTGCTACTCGAGTACTCCTCACCAGACCACAAACGGAAGTGCGGTTCTGGAAGGCCGAGAGAGGATGCTTGGCCGTTGTAGGTAAGATTACTTACGTCTTGTTTTGCTCCCACTGTTGGATTGCCTTCGTATAATAATGAGGCTATTTGGCCTAGTTGGGCCAAGGTTGGCATTTTATTGACATGACCACATTGTTTTACTGCGCCTACCCAATAATCAGTGTCGGAATCACACGCTTTTATTCCATGGGTGGATATCATTGCTTCACATTCTGCTTTGGTTACCGGAGTTGGTACAAAGCTTGCGCCAAAACATTTTCCATCTATCTCAAATGCACATGCGGAGCCTAGGCCACCGGAGTTGAAGGTTATGACGTCATTTGATAGTTTGTTTGGCATTTTACTTCCGTTCCAGTCGAATACCGCTGCTACACAACCGGATGTGGATGATTGATTGTTTGACCAAGTTACTGGCGCTTCGTCAATATCACATTTGGCGTTGTAGGTTAATATCATTGCGGTACCGTCAGCGGTCACAATACCTACAGTGTCACCGTATTCATGGGTATCATCGTTTGTCATTTTTAGTTGTTTGCCCGTTTTTGTTTGAGAGATTTCCCATTCTTTACCTTCGTCGTTAATAATTACTTTCTCTGTTGGCCAACATTCGGTTAGGTGTTGGTTATCGCAGACTTTGGCGATTTTGAGGTGTTTTTGTAATTCGTTTACAAAATCCATTGTTGTTGCATAACCGCCTAAGGTTGACAAAGATTTCATCTTATCCGTTGCTTTACCGAATTTTTGAGTAATATTTTGGATACGAGCCGTTTTTACTCGTTCTTGAATATTCGCAATCAATGCCGGCATAGTAATCGCTGCTACAACCCCGACGATTGCTAGGGTGATAAGTACTTCCGCTAAAGTAAATGCTTTCAATTTTTTCTTCATAGTGTTTTTACCTTTCTTTGTTTATTTGTTTGTACTACTGCTATTCTTTATTTGTCATTGCGCACTTGTTGCGCAATCTTTTTACACCGATGTCGGCGAATACAGATCGCGGAATAAATCCGCGATGACAGAGGGACTGTACCCCACCCTCTTCTTTCGGACTTGCACGACCAGAATTTCCGCATGACAATACACCTAATTGCATAGCAATTAGGTTTTTAAAAACGTTGATATTACTGGGTTTTAGGCACTCAATAGGGCGAAAACCCGCTCTGCGCTTGGATTGCCCCCCCCCCCGTAGGCGCAAATGCAGTCATAGCAAGGGTTTCGGGCAATTTTG
>JAZSRN010000058.1:0-20901 GCA_045538535.1 Candidatus Gastranaerophilaceae bacterium
CATCTTATCTGTTGCTTTGCCGAATTTTTGAGTAATATTTTGGATACGAGCGATTTTTACTCGTTCTTGAATATTCGCAATCAATGCCGGCATCGTCAACGCCGCTACTACACCTACGATTGCAAGAGTGATTAAGACTTCTGCTAAAGTAAATGCTTTCAATTTTTTCTTCATAGTGTTTTTACCTTTCTTTGTTTATTTGTTTGTACTACTTTTATTTTTCATTTGTCATCGCGGATTTATTCCGCGATCTCTTTTCGACGATATCGGTGAATACAGATCGCGCAACACGTGCGCGATGACAGAAGGATTGTACCCCACCTAACCTCCCCATCTGGGGAGGAACGCTTATTTTCTCGCACGACAAAGTGCCTAATTGCATAACAATTAGGTTTTTAAAAACGTTGATATTACTGGGTTTTAGACACCTAATAGGGCGCAAACCCGCTCTACGCTTGGATTGCCCCCCCCCCCCGTAGGCTCAAATGCAGTCATAGCAAGGGTTTCGGGCAATTTCAAACTTTCAAATTCCTCGATTAAATCTATGTACAAATTGTCTAATCTCATAGCTTTCATATACCCAATATATCAAAATTTTAAACAAATGACAACCCCTATATAAAAAAAACATCTCTTACACCCTCGCGCAAAATTCATCACATCCAAATTTATGTTAATTAATGTAACAATGTAACTTAAATTCCAAAAGTTTTTAATCAAAATGCCGATACTAACTTTGTGAAGTTAAATATCAAGGAGCATAAAAATGTATAAATATTGTATTTGGCCGGGAACATATTCGTTTAAACAAGAAATCGGATTGTTTCTAAAATATATAAGAGAACAAATTGACGAACTTATGAAAAAGATTGATGAGGCCGACAAGCTCTACAGATAGCTGTTGGTTTGGGATATGGGTAAAAACCCGACGATAGTGTTTATTACTTTTTTCTACTTTTTTTCTACTAATTCAAAAATATAGCCGGTAAAATTACCGGCTTTTTATTTGTAAACAAAATTTTTATTACGACTTCGCGGACAACCAATCTTGTATTAAATACCAAATATCGTTAAATGTCACAAGAATAATCAAACCTATCAACAACAAGAAAAACACCGTTGAAATTTTTTCGATTATTTCTTCATCTACGGGTTTGCCCATAATTTTTTCCACTATCAAAAACATAACGTGTCCGCCATCTAAAGCCGGAATAGGTAACAAGTTCAAAATAAATAAATTCAGCGAAATTATTGCAGTTAGCAAAAGTCCTTTAAAAAGACCGTCTTGCGCAATAATATCTCCGCCAAGTTTGGTAATCAAAACTACACCATGCAAATCTTTGGCCGGAATTTTGCCACTAAACAATTGACCAAACATTTTTAACATTGAAGATGTTTCATTGCAAATGTATTTTGTCCCTTGTCCGATAATTGAAGGCAGAGTTTTTGTTTCTATCATATTTTCTCTAATATCAGGCATTATACCTATCAAACCGTCTTTATCAGGATAAATAGGTTTGAGCGCAATTATTTTTCCGTTACGTTCAACCTTAATATCAAGCGGTTTTTTACCGTCTGCCAACGCCTTTGCCAATTCATTTAGCGTAATTTCACCATTTGAGATAATATATGTTTTCCCTTCAAGAGTATCTCTTAGCGTTATTTCTTTTTTTGATAATTTTACTTCGTCCGGTTTATACGCTTGTAAACCGCGCAAAATCTCATCACTTAACTTAATCTTTTCTTCATCTTTTTTCGGAGGAAGTTTTACTAAAATATCTTTAGGAATAACTTCATCACGCGCAAATGCAACATTGATAGATTTTAGTTCGTTATAAACTTTGTCAATTTGACTTTGAGAAACTTCGCCATCATTTGTTTTACTATTTTGAGCATACAAATATATTATATATTGAGAATTTGCTTCGCTACCGTTAATCTCAACTATTCTGTCACCTTCTTGCATGCCGGATGCCCAAACCGAAGCATCTTTTTCTGCGACAATTTTTTTGACATAAGTCTGATGTTCACCGGATGGCAAATGTCCCCATATTGCAGCTGCTAAAAACACCAGAACAAATGCCGCAAGCAAGTTTGCCATAACACCTGCGATAAAAACTACAAATCTTTGATGAATAGGTTTGTTCAAAAATCTTTCGGGTGAATCTTTCGGCAAAGGAGAATCTTTGTCATCATCAGGGAATGAAACATAACCTCCAAACAAAAACGCGTGGATTAAAAATGACAAATCCCCAATTTTCTTTTCATACAATATCGGCCCGATAGGCAAACCTATTGCAAATTTATCAACTTTGATTTTGAAAAACCTTGCGGCCAAAAAATGTCCGAGTTCATGTACTATAATAAGTACACTCACTAACAAAATCATTACTAAAACTGACATAACCTCATGAAGTGACATAATATCCCCTTTATTAAAAATATCTTGCTAAAACATACTAGCACAAAAAAATTAAAAAAGCCCCGCAATTCTGCGGAGCTTTCAAAGATATTAACAATAAGAAATTACCAAACGTAACAAAGAACTTCGCCACCGATATTTTCTTTTCTTGCTTTTCTGTCTGTCATTAGACCTTGGCTTGTTGAAACAATTGCAATACCCATACCACCCAAAACTTGTGGAAGGTTTTTAGCTTTACAATAGTTTCTTAGACCAGGTTTTGAAACACGTTGCAATTTTGTGATTACAGGTTTGTTATTTTCATCGTATTTCAATGTAATTTCTAAAACTTTGAATTTACCAACTTCTTTCACTGCAAAATCAGCAATGAAACCTTCTGATTTCAAAACTTTTGCCAATTCAACTTTCAATTTTGAAGAAGGCATTTCTACGGTTGCGTGCGAAACAGTATTAGCGTTTCTGATTCTTGTTAGCATATCTGCTATAGGATCTGTATTCATTTTAATTCCTCCGGACTTCCCCACAGTTACAGGCAGTATCCTAGTTAGTATCTCACCGCTTGCTGAGCCAACTGATACCCAAATATGAGTGTCTCTCAGTAGTTCGGAACTGTGTCTAAAATTTAACATGAATAAATCTTTTTTACAAGCTTTAAATTAATTTTTTTTATACAAAATTTAATATAAAGATTTACATCAAAAAAAATATATTTAACATACGAAACTAAAACCCATGCTTTCTGAAAAGCCTTGACAATAGAAGACTTCAGAGGTTTGCAAGTATTTTTAACGTTAACTTAACAAAAGTTATGTAAATTTTTTATTTTTTAAAATTTCGCTCAAAACATCTATCACATCAAGGTTTGAAAAAGTGTACATTTTGTAATTGTAAAAAGATTGGCATGGAATATGTTAAATATGATGATTTTTTTTTGTTTTGTTCTAAGATGGATATACAAATCTTGGGAGCGGGGTAGTTGGTAAAAATTATCAATCCTTGGCTCTAGGTCTTATCCATCAAAAGACGGATTAATATTATTATAGTATACGTTAAAATATGGATAGAGGGTAGAAGTATTATTCGGAGGCAGTTTAAAAGTGTTAGAACATGGTTATATACAAATCTACACAGGGGACGGTAAAGGTAAAACAACAGCGGCTTTAGGACTTGCATTAAGAGCCCTTGGTCACGGTTGGAAAGTACTTATTATCCAATTCACAAAAGGTGATAGCGCAACCTCATACGGAGAAATCGCTTCTTCTTCGAGATTTTTAGATAATCTTGAAGTTGTACAATTCGGAATGGATAGAGTCTGCTATTCACACAATGTTTGTATGGAAGATTACAAAGAAGCTAAAAAAGGTTGGGAATTTGCTAAAAATGCAATTAATTCGGGTGAATATCAACTTGTAATTTTAGACGAAATCAATATTTGTACAGCAATGAACATGATTAAGGTTTCTGAAATTAAAGAAACACTAATGAATAAACCTGAAAATCTTGAGATTGTATTGACCGGACGTTACGCACATCCTGAATTAAAAGCTATGGCACATCTTGTTACTGAGATGAAACCGATTAAACATTACTTTGACATTGGAGTTATGGCACGTCAAGGTATTGAATATTAATTTTCATACTGGGAGGACTGCCTATGTATACATTAATTTAACAGGCAGTATTATGGATAGTTTATATAGATCCTTTTTGTTTCAGAAAATGAAATTGGACTTAAACCTACTAGACTTGGGGCAAGTCCTTTTTTTTATAGAAACATTTAAATTAATATTTTCGTGTTAGAATAAAGATATGCGATTTAATGATTTTAAACATTACTCCAAAGAACTTTTAACTATTGCCCTACCAATTATTATGGGCAATCTTGGGTTTATAATGATTGGTGCCGGAGATGTTTTGATTGCCGGCAGACATTCGACCCAAACTCTTGCGGCTATAAGTATTGCGGCTGCAATTATCAATTGTATATTTACTTTAGGTATGGGATTAATAGGAAGTGTTTCACCTATTCTCTCAAATTATCGAGGCGAAAAAAAATCTGCAAAAAAATATTTTTATCCCACAATAAAATTTGCAATGTCTTTGGCGTTTATAACTATGGCACTTACCTTAGTTTCAATTCCGGTTATTGATTATTTAAAATTCGAACCCGAATTAACACCATTAATTAAAGAATATATGTTCATAACTGCGTTTTCCACATTCGGCGCAATGTTACACATGGCCCTAAAAGAATTTTTACAAGCTTTTGAGATTGTATTTTTCCCTAATCTTGTAACAGTTTTTTCAGTATTTTTAAATATTGCACTAAACATTATGCTGGTATTTGGTTTTGGTGCAATACCTTCAATGGGTGTAAAAGGACTTGCAATAGCAAGTTTGCTTATCCGCTATTTCATGGGAATATCACTTTTAATATATTGTTATAAAGTTATGTCGTTTAGAAATTACAGTGATTGGGGCTATTACAAAAACCTTATCAAAATCGGATTACCAATATCTTTTGCAGTATTGGTCGAATTTGTAGCATTCAATAGTATCGCAATAATTATGGGCAAGGTCGCAGGAATATACGCTGCTGCACAAAATCTTGTATGTACACTTACAACGGTATCCTTTATGGTTCCGTTTGCTATTTCAAATGCTATAGCCGTTAAAGTCGGGTTTGCAAATGGGAGCAACAACTTTACAGATTTAAAACGATACGCCGCAACCGGTACGATTATGAGCGTCTGTTTTATGATAACCAGTGCCATTATTTTTGCAAATTGCCCGAATTTTTTGGTTAAACTTTTCACAGCAGACAGTGAACTTATAAAAATAAGCATACCTATAATATATATTTTAGCATTATTTCAAATATTTGACGGTATACAAATTTCTTTTGCCGGCATATTTAAAGGTATAAAACGTACCGATGTTGTTTTGGTTGCGAATTTTGTAGCATATTGGTTAGTATCAATCCCCTTAGGATATTATCTTGCAATCAAAAAAGGTATGAACTTGATGGGATTTTGGATAGGCTTAGTTTCGGCTGCAGTTGTCCTTTGCATAATTATGAGTATCTTACTATATACAGATTTGAAAAAACGGAAAAAAGCTTTTATACAAAAATAGCCCAAAACGAGCTTTTTATGATATAATCAATATTGAATGGAGGCTTATTAACATGCTAGAACAAAGAACATTTATTGCTGTAAAACCCGATGGAGTAAAAAGAGGTTTAGTTGGTGAAATTATCAAAAGATTTGAACGCAAAGGTTTCAAACTAATCGGCTTAAAAATGCTTGATGTTACACAAGAAATGGCAGAACAACATTACGGCGAACACAAAGGTAAACCTTTTTATCCGAGATTAATCAATTACATCCAATCCGGTCCAATCGTTGCCATGGTTTGGAAAGGTTATGACGTAATCCATGGTGCAAGATGCCTTATGGGTTCAACTAACCCTAACGAAGCACAAGTTGGTACAATAAGATCAGACTTTGCATTAGTAAAAGAATACAATGTTGTTCATGGTTCAGACAGTGTTGAAAGTGCCGAAAGAGAAATCGCTATCTATTTTTCAGAAAAAGAACTTTGTGACGAGTATGATAACATGGCCGAAATCGTTATAGGAAAATTAGGTGATTAATAATGGGGTTTAAAAAGTGGCCAATGAACTAGAAACACAATATAAAGCAACTGATAATGCAAAAGAGTATTTTTCGTTTGATTTACTTCACAAATCAAAAAACTCTCAAGCAAGAGTAGGGATTTTAAAAACTCCACATGGAGAAATTAAAACCCCTATCTTTATGCCGGTCGGAACAAATTCCGCCGTAAAAACTTTGACTTCAGATCAAATAAAAGCAACCGGTGCGCAAATTATGCTTTCTAATTCATACCACTTGTACTTACGTGCGGGAACAAAATTGATTAAAAAATTCGGCGGTATTCACAAATGGATGAATTGGGACAAACCGGTTTTAACAGATTCCGGCGGGTTTCAAGTGTTTTCATTAGCACATTTGAGAAAAATTACGGAAGACGGTGTAGAGTTTAGAGACCCTAAAGACGGCAAAAAACATTTTATATCTCCGGAAGTTTCTATGGAAATTCAACAAGATATAGGTGCAGATATTATTATGGCATTTGATGAATGTGCTCCTTATCCTTGCGATTATGACACTGCCAAAAAGGCAATGGAAAGAACGCACAGATGGCTGGAAAGATGTTTTAAAGCAAAAACCAACCCTAAACAAGCCCTTTTCCCAATCGTTCAAGGTGCATTCTTCGACGATTTGAGACGTGAAAGTGCCGCTGAAATTTCAAAATACGATGCCGTTGGTTATGCAATCGGCGGGGTTAGTGTGGGCGAACCTACCGATATTAAAAATCATTTTGTAGAACTTACTGCACCATTATTACCGGAAAATAAACCTCGTTACCTTATGGGCGTGGGAACGCCAGAAGATTTGTTAGACGGTATCAAACGCGGTGTTGATATGTTTGATTGCGTACTTCCGACAAGAAATGCACGCCATGGTTCATTTTTCACTTGGGAAGGCAAAAAGAATATTAAAAATAAACAATTCCAAGAAGACGACAAACCTTTAGTTGAAGGTTGCAATTGTTTTGCTTGCCAAAATCACTCCCGAGCATATATCAGACATTTATTCAGATGTCAAGAAAGCACTGCTGCAACATTACTTTCAATCCATAATATTCAGTTTTTAGTAGAGTTTTCTCAAAAATGTCGACAAGCAATTTTGGAAGATAAATTTGAAGAATTTTATGCCGAATATTATGAAAAATTTGTTTAACTTCTGAATTCATAATCAAAAACATTAATATATGTGAAGGATTTTGTTTTTTTGATAAAATCTATATAATGTATATTATTGGTGCATTGGAAAAGGAGAAAACAATGAAAAAATGTTTTATTTTATCAGCAATTACAGTTATTACGGCAACACAAATAGCCTTGGCAGACGGAAATGCTTTCACTCCGATAGATTTTGAAAACACATATCAGCCTAAAGTAAATGTATCAACAAATGCTACAAATATTGTTAATAATGCCAATCAACCCGGAAATACTCAATTACAAAATGCTATTTTGCAACTTGATAATGCTCAAGTTGAAGTTCGTAATGAATTACTAAATTACAAATCAAAATTTTCAGATGTTGATGCCCAGTACCAAGCTGTGAAAGCTGAGCGCAAAGCATTAAAAAAACAAGTTAACACAACTGAAAAAAGAATTAAAAAGATTGATAAGCAAAAAGAAAATATTCGAAAAAACATGAACTAATTTTTGACATGTTATGAAACAAATACTTATCAAAAATTCGGATAAAAAATATCAACAATTTTCGGCAAGCTTACTCCCAAACATTGATAATGTTTTGGGTGTACGGTTGCCGATTTTGCGTAAAATTGCTAAAGATATTTACAAAAATCACGACTGGCAAACTTATATAAATTCAAATAACGATGAATTTATGGAAGAAACAATGCTCAAAGGCATGATTATAGGACTTATAGAATCTGAACCGGAGAAAATTCTAAAATATATAACTGATTTTGTCCCAAAAATCAATAATTGGTCCGTTTGTGATAGTTTTTGTTCCGGCTTAAAATTTGCAAAATCAAACAAAAAAATAGTTTGGAAATTCTTGCAACCATATTTTATTGCGCAAAAAGAATACGAATTGAGATTTGCATACGTAATGGGGCTAAATTATTTTATATGTGAAGATTATATTGACAAATTTTTATCTAAAATCGATAAATTTAACGACGAAAATTACTATTCAAAAATGGCTGTGGCATGGGCACTATCAATATGTTATATCAAATTCCCTCAAAAAACTTTTGATTACTTACACAAATCAAAACTTTCCAATTGGACATTCAACAAAGCCATACAAAAATGCCTCGAATCTAACAAAATTGACGTTCAAACAAAAACCAAACTTAAAGAACTAAAAAAGAGTCGGACTTAAATCCGACTCTTCAACTAACTTATTCAAAATCCTAATTCGCATTTGGACTTTCGTACTCGATGCCCATTTCCTTAAGTGTTCGAATAAAATTCTGTGCACAAATTTTTTGAGCTTCCGGCGGAACAATTCTCAAAATTTCAACTGTCTTTGAAATTATCGGGTCTTTATCATACCAACGATTATTAGCATTTACAGGTTTCACCATTGCGTAAAATTTATCAACCGTTTCTTTAGAAACTTTTTCTTCTATTTTTTGTAGAAAAATCTCTGCTTGAGCCTTCAATTCAGTTTGATAATTTCTCAAAAGCTCAATTACTTCTAACAATAACGGGTCATGGTCATACCAGCGTTTATAAGTAGGATTCATTATGTATTCCCTCCGGTAGGACGATAGACGGTTCCTCTTTTATACGTTCTATCTTTCCTCCTAACAATCTTATCTTATTTTCAAAATTTTCGTATCCTCTATCTATATGATGTAATTTTTCAATAGTAGAAGTTCCGTCTGCCATCAATGCTGCAACAACAAGTGAAGCACCTGCCCTCAAATCACTGGCAGCAAGTGTTGCGCCACTCAAACGTTTTACACCTTTTATAATAGCGTGATTTCTATCTTGATGAATATCCGCACCCATTCTACGAAGTTCAGGCACTTGCATAAATCTGTTTTCGTACAAACTTTCCGTAATAATACCAACACCATCAGCCGTAGTCAAAAGTGTCATAGCCATTGACTGCAAATCGGTCGGAAATCCAGGATAAGGTTGAGTGACAAAATTTATCGACTGCAACTTATTTTTGCAACTAACTTCTAACGAATTTGGTTCAATCAACTTTATGTTAGCACCCATTTTTAGCAACTTGTCAGTAAAGAACGTCAAATGTGCAGGGAAAACATTTTTTATCAAACCTTTGCCACGAGTTGCAATAATAGCAGTCATAAATGTTCCGGCCTCAATTCTATCGGGAATTGTTGTATATTCAATTCCATGCAATTTCTCAGGCTTTACACCGTTAATTACAACTTCAGACGTTCCGGCGCCAACAATATCAGCACCCATTGAATTTAAAAAGTTTGCCAAATCAACAATTTCAGGCTCTTGCGCAGCATTTTGAATTCTTGTAGAACCTTCAGCCAAAACCGATGCCAACATTAAATTCTCAGTGGCACCTACCGAAGGGATATCAAGATAAATTTCAGCTCCATGAAGTTTAGGAACCTTTGCATGAACATAACCATTTTCTATTTTAATTTTAGCACCTAAAGCTTCAAGCCCTTTTATGTGAAAATCAACACGTCTCTCACCTATCGCACAACCTCCCGGAAGCGCAACTATAGCCTCTTTACAACGAGAAACCAAAGCTCCCAAAACAATAAATGATGCACGCATTTTGCTTACAAGTTCATATTTTGCGGTAACTTCTGTTATTGTTTCAGCATTTATCGTTACGGATTTCTCTTCACGATTATATTCTGTTTTTGCACCCAATTGAGATATAACGCTTAGCATAATTTCAACGTCAGTCAACTCAGGTACATTATATATTTTTGTTTCACCTTTTGCCAATATTGCGGCGGCCATAAGTTTCAAAACCGAGTTTTTTGCTCCGCCTATCGAAACTTCTCCTTTTAAAGGTGTCCCACCCTTTATTATGAATTTTTCAGTCAATTTTCCTCCGAAAGGTACGCTATGATTAATCTATTAATATAATAATACAACTATAACAAGTTGATGTAAATAAATTAAATAATGTAAAGAAACCTACACTTTTTATACTTTTTTCTTTGTATATAAATACGAAACCCCCATCAAAATAAGTCCCGCAACAAAAAATGCTATCGTTCGATATAATGCTTCCACATCAGACATGTCAAATAAAAGTATTTTTAACAACGCCAAAATAGTAATCCATATTCCAGACAATTTTAATTCTTTAACATCTTTTAAAATCCCCACCGTAATTAAAATTGCCGAATATATCAACCATGCAAGTGATAGAACAATAGGGTTATCAAAATTATAATTGGTACTACACAAACAAACAACTTCTATAGAAAATATTATTAATCCTAACAATATCGACAAATATGAATACATAACCGATTTTGTATGTTTAGCATAATACATATTAGCAGCGATAGCAAACATAAATGCCATAAATCTTGCATTAAATATCGGGATATAAACCGTTGAATCAACGTACAGACAACTTGCAATTAATAGACCCAACATACTTAAAAAATACATAAAATATGACGAAATTCTGAATAATTCCAACCCAACCGCATTGAAAATCTTGCGGGTTTGGATGGTATAAAGAAATCCTAATGTAACATTCAACATAAATTTAACATTTTCAAATACCAGATATTTACTCGAATAATCAACATATCTATTTGAAAGATACTCAACTTCAGAAAAAGCAAACAAATATGCAATCGTTATATAAACCCACTGCAACACATTCGATAAAGAACTATTTTCGGTTTTCAAAATCCTTGAACAACCCCAAATTGCACCGATAGGAACGGCAAACAAGCATCCTCGTAAATAAAACATCGGTATTTCCTTGTATACAACATCCCAAATCCCAAATCTTGTACAACAAATACCCACCAACACTGCTAAAACAAATGCATACACCCAATTATGGAGGAATTTCCATTGGTATCTTTTTGAAACATACGTAATGCCAAGAACCTCTAATGACCAAAATGCAACTTTAAGGGTCGGATTTTGTACTAAGTAATATGTTGCAAAAAGTAATGAAAATAATATACCATAAGCAAAATCTTTAGACTTTTTAGAAAAAGCAAGATATGTATACATCATGCCGGCAAACAGTGTAATAATACCGATTTTTTCAAAATCTGCATTCACATATACCAAAACCGCAAAAAACAAAAATATAAAATAATTTAATGCCGACAAATAAGCTTCTGGCAATTTAAACGACTTATTTTTCTCAAGTGAAATAACATCATTAATCAAATAAAGAATCCATAATGCCAACGGATAAACAATAAGTATCGTTTCTTTGTTAAATAAAGAATAAATAAATATCGTAAGCGTAGTCAACACCAAATTCACAAAGTTTAGAGCAATTTTGTCAGAATTTCTATATACATAAACCAACGAAATCAAATTCATGACAATTAAATAGAAAAATAAATATTCAACATTTACATCGCTACAAAGGAAAAACGGATTTAAATACCCCGCAACCATTCCTATAGCAATTGTCGAAAAAGTTTTGAATTTCTCTGCAATAAAAAACGTTGCCAAAACCAAAAGTGCCCCACAAGCAGCAGACAAAGGATAAGGCATCAACCCATACAAAGTTGTTGCACAATAAATGGTCACGAATAATACGCCAAAACCCAACCCCATAAGAACTTCTGCATAATTTTTAAATTCTTTTTCATGAAGCTTATATGCACCAAAAATACAGCCTAAACCTGAAAACAATGCTATTAATATCTGCATTGTCTCAGTAATTTTGATATTTGCTAATTTTAGAAAAATTATAAATGCAACAATTAATGCAACTGCACCAATTTTGTTGAAAATATTTCCCAAAAACAATTTCTCAAAATCAGATTTTTTGATTTCTATTTTTGGAATTGATATATTTTGCTTAACTTCTTCTTTTGTAGAACTTTCAGAAATATCACTATTGTTCCCAAATAACGTTGAAAAATCTTCAGATATATCTTCTTCTGACGAATAAGAAGTCCCAACCGGATTTTCACTTTGATTAGTTTCTGCTTTCAAACTTTCTATCGTACGACAAAGTTTTTTGACCTTGAATTTTAAATCATTCAAATTCCCTTGCAAAACTAAAACCCATAAAAACAAAATCGTTATAAAAAAAACAACCATAAATATCTCCTCTTCTGGAAAAATTATATCATAATTGCAATATAAAGGCAACTTGCATATAAAAAACCTCCCTTTTCAAGGGAGGTTTTCATAACTAACTATACAAATTAGAAAGTATCATCGCTGATGAAATCAGGCGTACCAAACATACCTTCGATTTCTTCCAAAATCGCAGATGGTTTTCTTGCTTGATTACGTTGTGCAACAGCACGTTTTCTTTCTTCACGATCTCTTTCTTCGTTTGCATTTGTTAAGTGGTGGAAACCTGTACCGGCAGGAATTAATCTACCGATAATTACGTTTTCTTTCAAACCTCTTAACATATCTTTTTTGCCGTCAACTGCAGCTTCTGTCAAGATTCTTGTTGTTTCTTGGAATGATGCAGCCGAAATGAAAGATTCAGTATTCAAAGATGCTTTTGTAATACCCAACAACATGTATTCACAAGTTGCAAGAGCCAAACCGGCATCTTCAGCCTCTTTGTTTTCTTTTTCGAATACTTGCATTTCAACCAATTCACCCGGCAATAATTTTGTATCACCAGCGTCAACAACTTTAACTTTCTTAGTCATTTGACGAACAATAATTTCAACGTGTTTATCAGCGATTTCAACACCTTGAGAGCGGTATACACGCTGAACTTCGTCTACCAAATATTGTTGTGCAGCTTCCGGTCCACACAATCTAATTACATCGTGCGGGTTCATAGGACCACTTGTCAAAGGTTGACCTTTAACAATTTTTTGCTTGTCTTGAACAATGATATTAGCATCAATTGTATATTTAATTTCAACTCTACCGTTTTCATTAACAATATACAATCTTGGCAAATCCTCATCGGTTACAATTTCAGCAACACCGTCTTCTTCGGCAAGGATAGCACAATCTTTTGGTTTTCTTGCTTCAAGAAGCTCTTCAACCCTTGGCAAACCTTGTACGATGTCACCGGTTTTTTGTCTTTCAAATACCAATGTCGCAACAATATCACCACGAAGCACTAACGCACCGGCTTCAACTTGCAACATAGTACCTGGGCTAATCAAATAAGGACGACCAGTTCTGATTGTTACTTCACCTTTGTTTACTGCAATTACTTGACCTGAAACAGGTGATTTTTCTCCACTTTCAGAAATTACAGAATCTAATTTTACAAAATCACCTTTTTTAACAACTGATTTTGCAGAAATTTTGCAAGTTTCTTCATTTGAAGAATTTGTTAACAACAATCTTCTTGCATCTTCTCTATCGTGTTTTATAGATGCAACACCATCGTTCAATGATAATACTTGAGTTTTTGCAACCGGAGTTTTTGGAGCAATTGTTTCACCATCTTTTACAAGCAATTCCGTTTGAAGCGATGACATCAATTTTGAATTACCTTCAAATTCACGACGAACAATTAAGTTTTCAAGAACTACTATTCTCAAAGACTCTTTTTCATCCAATTCTACCATACCTTTCAAATGAGATAGGTAACCTTGCATTTGAAGAACTAAGCTTGTTCTTGTAATAGTTGAACCATCCAAGTTTCTAACTCTTGCACCATCTTTGTATTGAAGTTGAGTTACAGGAACGATATCAATCAATTCATCAGTTGTATTAAATTTGATTGAAACATCTTTTTGTTCAACTTTTAACACTTGAACCGGACGTACAAGGATTTGAATAGGTTGATTAGAAATTGAATCTTCATCCAATGTCAAACCGCTATCCAATTCTTCGTCCAAATCGTCAATATCCAAATCATCCATTGCTGAATCCATAATAGTTACGATTGAAGTTTCTTTTACTTTGATACCTTCAGCAATAACAGTACCTTTTTTAACCACTTCACCTTCGTCAACTTTCAATTCAGAAACACTTGGCAATGTATAAATTTCACCAGGTCTAACTGTAATTTCATGGATTACATCATTGTACTCTTTAAATTCAACGATACCGTCCAAATGACAATACAAATCTTTTACGATTTCAGTACCGGCAGTAACCTTTGCACCGTTTTCAACCATTTTTAATGATGAATCTTTATTAACTTGATAAATTTCTTCAGGTATAAATACTACAGAACCTGGTTTTGTAATAATTTGATTTTCATCAACTTCTACATCAACATATCTGATTTCACCCGATGAAGTTACTGCACACTCATCATCAATAAGTTCGGCAATAATCATACCATTTTCAACGGTTGTATCAACAGGCGCTTTAACGATATATCTTTCGCCGGTTTTATCTACAGTCCAAATTTGTTCTTTTTTAGTATGTTCAAATGAAGCATTTTCAGGTTGTAAAGATGCAATTACAATTGTCAACTCTTTACCTTGAACAATCTTTTTAATATTTTTACCTTCAAATTTAACTTCTTCAACAACTAAATCTTCACCAAAACGAACTTCGCCGCCATGTTCAGAAATAGTAAGTGTTTCAGCAAGTTTTTCACCTGCAACGATTTTTTGTTCATCTTTAACGAGAACTTTTGAACCGCCAGGAAGGTTGTAAACATCCCCTCCAAGAACCCAAATAATACCTTGTTTATTTGTAGTTCTTGAAATATTACCTTGTCTGTCTTTCTTTTCATCAGCCACGAAATCTTCATAGAAAATTTCTCCGGACAAATCTGAAGTAATATCTTTTGTTGCTTTTTCAGTCAAACGAGAACCATCACCTGATGATACCGGTTCATATTCAGCAAGTTTAAAGCCTTTTGCAACTTTCATACCGTTAGTAAAGAATACTTTTGAACCAGCTGGAATATGATATTTTTCAGATTTTTTCTCACCTTTAACTTCGATATCAGCTTCATAGTTTGCTACTTGTACAACATCACCGTGACGAGTTCTTAATTCACGAGTGCGTACATTTGATACAACTTCACCGGCAATTTTAGTTTCAACCGACTTCATAGCACCTGAACCCTTAAATACACCACCGGTGTGGAATGTTCTCATTGTAAGCTGAGTACCAGGTTCACCGATTGACTGAGCTGCGATAATACCGATTGCTTCACCGATATCAACCATTTTTTGAGTAGTCATAGCCCAACCATAACATTTTTGGCAAATACCATACTCTAAACCACAAGTCAAACCTGAACGAACTTTTAAAGATGCCAAATTCAAGTTAGCAACTTTTTTAACATCTTTTCTGTCCATTGTTGTACCGCTAGGAACAATGATTTGTCCTTTTTCGTCAACGATATCTTCGGCAATAGTTCTGCCCAATAATCTGTCAGCCAAAGGAACAATAATAGTATCACCGTCCATAATCGGTTTCATATCAATTGCTTTGTCTGTATGACAATCCGCATCTCTGATAATAACATCTTGTGCAACGTCAACCAAACGTCTTGTCAAATATCCTGAGTCCGCTGTTTTCAACGCAGTATCTACAAGACCTTTACGAGCACCATAAGATGAAATAATGTATTCAGTAACGGATAGACCTTCTTTAAAGTTTGATTTAATCGGCAAGTCGATGATTTGACCTTGTGCGTCAGCCATCAAACCACGCATACCAACCAACTGTGATACTTGTGACAAGTTACCTCTCGCACCGGAGAACGCCATCATATATACCGGATTTAATCTGTCAAAGTTTTTAACAACTTGTTCTGTTAATTTTGAAGTTGTTTCAGACCAAGTGTCGATAACTTTTGTATATCTTTCTACCTCAGTGATTTCACCTTTAAGGTATCTGTTTGTAGATTTTTCAATTTCAGCCTCAGCTTCAGCAAGCAATTCCTTTTTAACTGAAGGAACTTGCAAATCTGCAATTGAAATCGTTGTACCTGATTTGGTTGCATATTTGTAACCAAGGTTTTTCAAACTGTTAGCCAATTCAGCAGTTTTAGCTCCGCCGTATTCTAAATACATTTGAGCAAGCAACTGATTCAAAGCTTTTTTATCCATCTGTTTGTTGATGAAATCTACAGTTTTCTTTGCATTTGTATAAGTTGTTTCCATTCTATTATTTCCTTATTAGTAATTAAAGTTACTACCATCAAATTTTTAAATTAAGCTAAAGCTTTTCGTACAGCTTCGTTGAAAATAATTCTTCCGGCTGTAGTTTCAAGTCTTTCACCTTTTTCATCTCTAACGATAATTTTATCGTGAAGAGAAATAACTCCGACTTCAAGAGCTGAAATAGCATCTTGGAAGTTATAGAAGTATCCTTTAATAGGAGCTTCTTCATCTTTAATAATTGTCAAGTAATACATACCAAGTACCATATCCTGAGTAGGAGTGATAATCGGTTTACCTGTAGCCGGAGCAAGGATATTGTTTGTAGCCAACATCAACATTCTGGCTTCAGTTTGAGCCTCGATTGACAATGGAACGTGAACAGCCATTTGGTCACCGTCAAAGTCCGCGTTAAACGCTGTACATACAAGAGGGTGTAGCTGAATTGCACGACCTTCAACCAATTTTGGTTCAAATGCCTGAATACCTAATCTGTGAAGAGTAGGGGCACGGTTTAGCATTACCGGATGTCCTTCAATTACCTCTTCAAGGATATCCCATACGATTGGTTCGGAACGTTCAATTTTCTTTTTAGCAGATTTAATATTTTGAACGTAACCTCTTTCAATCAATTTATTAACAACAAACGGTTTAAACAATTCAATAGCCATTTCTTTTGGCAAACCGCATTGATTTAAGTTTAACTGAGGGCCTACAACGATAACTGAACGGCCTGAATAGTCAACACGTTTACCCAACAAGTTTTGACGGAAACGACCTTGTTTACCTTCAATAATGTTAGACAAAGATTTCAACGCTCTGTTGTTAGGGCCAACTACAGTTCTTCCGCGACGACCGTTATCAATCAACGCGTCAACCGCTTCTTGCAACATACGTTTTTCGTTTCGTACAATAATTTCAGGTGCACCCATTTCCAACAATCTTTGCAAACGGTTGTTTCTGTTAATTACACGTCTGTACAAATCGTTCAAGTCCGAAGTTGCAAAACGTCCACCATCCAACTGAACCATTGGTCTCAAATCAGGAGGAGTAACCGGAAGTACATCCATTACCATCCAAGTAGGATCAGTTTCGGAAGAAATCAAACTATCTAACAATCTTAATCTTTTGATTAATTTAGATTTTCTTTGAACTGAATTTACAGAACCTGCAAGCTCAGCTCTAATTTCTTCAGCCAAACCTTTAACATCGACTTCTGCCAAAAGTTCCTTAATAGCTTCAGCACCGATACCTACTTTTAATTCAGTGTCTTCATTTTCTGAAATATAGTCATCATATTCTTCTTCAGACAATAATTGTAATTTTTTGAAAGGACTTTCGCCGGCATCTAATACAACATAGTTATTAAAGTAAATAACTTGTTCAAGATCTTTCAACGTCATATCCAATAACAAACCAAGATATGAAGGAATACCTTTCAAGAACCAAATGTGTGAAACAGGAGCAGCAAGTTTAATGTGTCCCATTCTTTGACGACGAACTTTTGAATCTGTAACTTCAACGCCGCAACGTTCACAAATGATACCTTTGTGTCTTACACGTTTATATTTACCGCAATAACACTCCCAATCCTTTGTTGGTCCAAAAATTCTTTCACAGAACAAACCATCGCGTTCAGGTTTTAGTGTACGGTAGTTAATAGTTTCCGGTTTAGTAACTTCGCCGTATGACCATTTAAGTATTCTTTCCGGTGAAGCGATACTAATTCGTATATAGTCAAAATAATCTATACTTGTTGACATTTATAATGTTCTCCTTTTATTTATTAAGTGCGGGTGAAGAGGATTTAAAAACACCCTTCACCATACACCTTTTGCTTATTATATATCTCCGAATGTAGTCGGTGTTTCAAAGAAATTGATGTTCAATAACTCTGAATCTATATCTGACAATGTTCTTCTAGGTGCTGATTTTCTCAAATCATCCATATCAGTCATTAAGTCAACTTCGTCACCGCCTTTTTTAGCAACCGTAATATCCAAACCGATAGATTGTAATTCACGAACCAAAACTTTGAATGATTCAGGAATACCCGGTCTCGGAATATTATCACCTTTAACGATAGCTTCATAAGCTCTGTTTCTACCGTTAACATCATCGGATTTAATAGTTAACATTTCTTGTAATGTATACGCTGCACCATAAGCTTCCAATGCCCAAACTTCCATCTCACCGAATCTTTGGCCACCGAATTGAGCTTTACCACCCAATGGCTGTTGAGTAACAAGTGAATAAGGACCTGTAGAACGAGCGTGAATTTTGTCATCAACAAGGTGGACAAGTTTCAAAATATAAGTAAGACCCACAGCAACCGGTTCATCGAACTGTTCACCTGTTCTTCCGTCTATCAATCTAACTTTACCATCTTCGGTAACCCAATCACAACCTGATTCTTTGATACCTCTAAGAAGTTCTGCTTTTGTTGCGATTTCGGATTGGTTTTCACCATATCTTTCATCAAATGAAGGTGCTTCGTAATGGTCACCGGTCAAATATGCAGCCAAACCAAGCAACAATTCATAAGTTTGACCAACGTTCATACGAGAAGGTACACCCAACGGATTCAATACAACATCCAATGGTGTTCCATCCGGCAAGAACGGCATATCTTCTTTAGGTAAAATTCTTGAAACAATACCTTTGTTACCGTGACGGCCAGAAAGTTTATCACCTACAGAAACTTTACGTTTTTGAGCGATATAAACTCTGATTACCGTATTAGCTCCCGGTGGCAATTCATCACCTTTTTCTCTATCGAATACCTTAACGTCAAGAACTCTACCGCCTTCTCCGTGTGGTACTCTCAACGAGTTATCTTTAACATCTCTTGCTTTTTCGGCAAAGATTGCTCTAAACAATTTTTCTTCAGGCGGATGTTCAGATTCACCTTTCGGAGTAACTTTACCAACAAGAATATCATCTGCGTAAACTCTTGCACCGATACGAACGATACCACGTTCATCCAAATGTCTCAATGCATCTTCTGAAACGTTAGGGATTTCACGAGTAATCTCTTCAGGTCCAAGTTTTGTTTGACGAGCGTCAATTTCTAATTTTTCAATGTGAACCGATGTAAAAATATCATCGTGAACACAACGTTCTGAAAGCAAAATAGCATCCTCGTAGTTGAAACCTTCCCAAGGCATATACGCAAGAAGAACGTTTTTACCTAATGAAAGTTCACCGCCACAAGTAGATGCACCATCTGCAATTACATCACCTGCTTTAACCTTGTCACCTTCACGTACGAGAGGTCTTTGGTTGATACAAGTATCTTGGTTTGAACGAACGTATTTCATTAATTGATACAAATGTGGTTTGCCTTGAAGGTCTCTGATAATGATTTCTTCACCGACAACTCTTTCAACTGTACCGTCAACATCAGAAACGATTACCATACCTGAATCTTTAGCGGCACGAGCTTCCATACCTGTACCTACAACCGGTCTGTTTGTAATCAACAACGGAACTGATTGACGTTGCATGTTTGAACCCATCAATGCACGGTTAGCATCATCGTGTTCAATGAACGGAATCAATGAAGTCGCAACCGAGATGATTTGGATTGGAGAAACCCCAACATAGTCAACTTTGCTTGCTTCACCCATTGTAAACTCTGAACGATAACGTACAGGAACATACGCATCTCTTATTGAACCATCTTTATTTAATTTAATGTCAGCAGGCGCACAACGGAAGTTTTCGTCCTCGTCAGCTGTCATATATATTACTTCGTCAGAAACTTTGCCATCTTTTACAACAAAGAACGGAGCTTCTACAAAACCGTAATCATTAACTTTTGCGTGAGTAGCCAAAGAACCAATCAAACCTGCGTTCGGACCTTCCGGAGTTTCGATAGGACAAATACGTCCGTAATGTGAAGGGTGAATATCACGAACCGCAAATCCTGCTCTTTCTCTCATCAAACCACCAGGGCCAAGAGCTGAAATACGACGTTTATGTGTCAATTCAGCAAGAGGGTTGATTTGGTCCATAAATTGTGACAATTGAGAAGAACCAAAAAATTCTTTTAATGCCGCAATCAAAGGTTTTGTATTCAACAAGTTCAACGGTGTTAATGTTTCAGAATCTTGAAGAGTCATTCTTTCTTTAACGATTCTTTCAATACGAGAAAGACCAACTCTGAATTGGTTTTGTAACAATTCACCAACTGAACGAATTCTTCTGTTTCCTAAGTGGTCGATATCATCAACCGAACCTTCATCGTATGTCAAATTAATCAAATATTCAATTGACGCAACGATATCTTGAACCGTTAATGTTCTTTGGTTTTTAGGAATATTTAAGTTTAATTTTTTATTTAATTTATAACGACCTACACGACCGATATCATATTTCTTTTCATCAAAGAAACGAGCTTCCAAAATTGAACGGCCACCGGCAGCAGATGCTGGATCACCAGGTCTCAATTTTTTGTAAACTTCAATCAAAGCTTCGTCTGTAGTTTCGGTTGTATCTTTATCCAAAGTCTTTTTCAAGAATTCAAAGTGTGTGAATAAAGATTCCATTTCAGAAACTGTAATACCCATAGCTTTCAACAATGTTGTAGCTAAGATTTTTCTGTTCTTGTCTATTTTTACATA
>JAZSRN010000009.1:0-11868 GCA_045538535.1 Candidatus Gastranaerophilaceae bacterium
TTTTTGATTGCACCCCACCTAACCTCCCCCTTTGGGGAGGAACAGTTCCCTCTGTCATCGCGCACTTGTTGCGCGATCTGTATTCACCGACATCGTTGAAAAGAGATCGCGGAATAAATCCGCGATGACAAATAAAGAATAGTAGTAGTACAAATAAATAAACAAAGAAAGGTAAAAACATTATGAAGAAAAAATGTAACAATTCAAATTCAGAAATCGTGTCCCGCATTATTCGGGATGGCGGCGGAGTAACGTCCGACCGCCACCAGACGGGCTGGGTTCGCTTCGCTCACACGGCGCCCTACCGAAAATGCGGTTTTACTTTAGCAGAGGTCCTAATCACCCTCGCAATCGTTGGGGTAGTAGCGGCGTTGACGTTGCCGAATTTAATTGCGGATTACAAAAAGAAATCAGATGTAGTTAAATTAAAAAAAGCCTACACAACATTACAACAAGCTTGGCGTCGTTCCGAGGTGGACAACGGCCCGTCTGAACATTGGGAGGATGCTTATACTATGGGTTCACAAGCATATTTTGAAAAATATTGGAAACCATATTTCAATAATCCTATTTTGTGTAATACCTATCAAGAGTGTGGGTTTGAAGATGACTTACCTTATGTGACACTGAATGGCCTTAATATGGACACGTATGTCGTTTCTCCATATGCGCGGAGTACTTTTTATTTACTTGACGGAACTATGTATGTTATTTTTGTTAGCGGTGGTAGTGATAATGCTGCGTCGAAGACGGTTTGGATTGATATCAATGGTAGCAAGAAACCAAATATTTTGGGAAGAGATTTATTCTATTTTCAAAGAATAGAAGAACAAGGTCTGGTTCCGTCTGGGTGGGATGAATCAGCTTCCAATGTGATGAAAAATTGTTCGCTTAGTGATTCAGGGAAATATTGTGCAAGAAGAATAATGATGGAAGGTTGGGAAATGAATTATTAATAACATAGCAAGGGTGCGCTTATGCGCACCCTTTAATAATTCTGTATTTTACCTTGTGTTTTGGTGGTATTTGTTTATCCTTAAACATCAGAAACTTGAGGCAAATCGACTTGTTTCAATGTTTGTTCAATTTTTCTATACCATTTTAAATGTTGTTTGAATACAAATTTATGCTCATCAAGTTCACCTCTTGAGATAGTTTCAAACTGTTTGTTACATACTTGTGTTAATGCATTTTCTAACACATGGGTAAGTTCTTTTCTATCTAAATCCGGATTTGTAATTTCAATTCTTTTACCAAATTCAGCAACAATTTCAGGTCGATTGTCTCTTAAAAAACAATAATCCAATGCAACCGGTACAAGATTGATTTTGCCATATTTTTTGCAAGCTTTTGTTGCTATATAAGCTAGTCCGGTTTGAAAATTAAACGGACGGTAAAAAGGTGGTCGAACTATACCTTGTGGAAAAATACATAACATATTTCTCAAATCTCCGACAACTTCGACAGAATATTTTAATGCTTGCATTGCCGTTTGTGGAGATTTTTTGTTAACAGAATAAGCACCGGCATGTCTTAAAAGCGGAAAGCGGTTTAATTCTTCGACCATCAAACGAATTTCTTTATGGAAAATTCTGTGCGTAATATTGTACATAACAATACCGTCCCACCAGTTGCAATGAGGTGAGAACAAAATTGTTGGAGTTCCTTTATCTGCACCAAAAACGTTTTCTTCACCGGTATAACGAAACGCAAAAAAACGATTTTGTAACATGTTATAAAAAAAGTTACTCGCAACCCACAACCAAAAACGACTTGTTTTGGCCGGTTTAAATTTCTCCTCTTTATTCCTTAACTTTGTCGGAGGAACATCAGAATATAATTTTCCAGAAACACTCATAAATTAATACTACTGCACAAACAATAATTTGTGAATAGTTTCTTTAAGAAAAGTAAACTCAATGATTTAAAAATATAACCAAGATTTATTGTTCTTGTTCATATCCAAAAGCTTTGAGAACTTTTTCTTTTTTACGCCAATCTTTTTCTACTTTGACTTCAAGAGCAAGAAAAACTTTTTTTTCGGTAATTTTTTCTAAATCTAAACGGGCTTCGGTTCCTATTTTTTTCAGAAGATTTCCGCCTTTTCCTATTAAAATTCCCTTTTGAGATTTTTGTTCGCAATAGATGGTTGCGTAAATTTTGTCAATGGTATCTTCTTCGGAATATTTAGTAACTTTTACTGCGACAGAATGTGGAATTTCGTCCGAAGTGTTTAACAATATCTTTTCGCGTATAATTTCTTCTGTAACGTCACGCATTGTCTCTTCTGTGACAACATCTTCGGGATACAAAAGATTACCTTCCGGCAACATTTTGAAAATATTTTTTAACAAAGTATCTGAATTTCGGCCGGTTTTGGCTGAAATTTTGATAATAGGAAGATTTTTTTCGAAAAGAGTTTTATAAGTCAAAAGGTTTGCTTCAATTTTTTCCGGTTTTTTAATTTTGTCCACTTTATTCATTACAATTAAAATCGGAATATTTGTTTTAAGAATATTTTCGGCAATCCATTTGTCGCCTTTTCCGGCGGGTTCGGAGCCGTCAACTAAGAATATAATTAAATCGGCGTCCGGTACTGAAATTTTTGCCTCATCTAATAAAAATTCGCCCAATTTATTTAACGGTTTATGTACACCCGGAGTGTCAATAAATACGATTTGACCCTCATTTGTGGTATAAATTCCTTTAATTCTTTTTCTTGTTGTTTGCGCCTTATCGGTTGTAATAACTATTTTTTGACCTAATACTTGGTTCAAAAGGGTTGATTTACCGACATTTGGGCGTCCTATTATCGTTACAAATCCACTTTTCATACGTTTATTGTAACACAAATGATGTATTTTTTAACAAACTAGCAAATTTTTTTTACTGCATGTATTATAATAATAGTGTAGGGAAATTTTGACGGTAAAAATGAATAAAAAAATAAATATATTAACATCATTATTAGTATTAGGATTTAGTTTTATGACATCAGACATTGCCTTGGGTGCAAATAGTTTGGTGCAAATGGATATTAAAAAAGCTAATCAAGATACGGTAGATTTTACGCTTTACACATCTGAAACAGCAAAAGATAACGTAATTGTTCGTAAAAAATCGGATAACAAGTATGTTGTATTGGTTCCGGGTGTATCTTCCGCGATGACAAAACCGGATTTTTATTCGGTAAAAGATGTAATAACTAATATTGATGTCAAGTCGGTTGCTGATACTGCAGACGGTTATACAAAAATGACCGTTATTACTAAAAAACCGTTGAATATAAGAACTAAAACCGTTAAAAGTGGTCCTATAACTGCAGAACAAAAGGAGTACCGTTCACTTTTGGCAGTTGCAAATACCCCAAAACTTGATAATATAAAACCTGTGGCAAAAACCGAAACATTGAAAACAGAAGTTCAAAAACCGGTAACCCCTCAAGTTAAAACAAGTGCGGTTTCTGAAATAATTACTCCAGAGGTACTAAACCTTAAAAAACTGGAATTGTTATCTAATCCTTCCACTCCGCAACCTAAGGTTGAGACATGGGCCGAAGTTTCTGAGCCGATTGTAGAAGTTTCAAAAACAAAAGTAAAAACAAACCAAAAAGAACAAACTGAAAGAAAGTCTTTTGTAAAAGAATTACAAAATGATGCATTGCAAAATGATGATACAGAATTAGCAATGAATGTTCCGACTTTGGACAATGAAACCAATGTTAATCACAACAAACAGTCATTTAAAACAAAAGTAAAAGAAAAATGGAATAACCAAATCTATCCGTGGATTACATCAAAAATTTCTGCTAATCCTACTTGGGTAATGATTTTATGCCCATTGTTATTCCTATTATTTATGTTTAGATTGATAAAAAAATCAGTTGAAAAATCCCGAGATTTGAGAGCAGCTTTTGTAAACAAAGTAAAAGGTGAATCAACACATATTACAAAAAAATATACTGATATTACCGGTGATGAAACCCTTAGTTGGCGCGAAAAATATCAACGATATAATGATGCTGTTCAAAATCCGGAAAAATACAATCAAGAAAAGCTTGAACGTGCAAGACAAAAATATGCATTTATTAAAAATATAAATTCGGTTGAAGAAAAACGTCAAAGTTTGGAGTCTATGGTTGCCCAAAATGAAGTACAAACTTTTGGTGGTGTTTCTTCTGAAACCGATGTAATTAACAATCAAATGAAAAAAGTTCATTTGAAAGGTTTTGCAACAAATCCTAGTTTGAGAGCTACAAGCAGAAACAAAATGCGTGATTCGATTGAACAAATTCAAGGAAATTACAATCAAAATGTTCAACCAAACGTTGAGTTAAACAATTCGATTTTAAATCAAAGTGTGCGAAATTTCAGTGATGCAAACTTAAATTTATCTGATGTTGAAGAAAAAACAAAAAGTTTAAAGGAATTAAAACGTATGGAAGAATTAAGAAAAAAAGATTACGAAATGTCTTCTCTTGAAGAGTTTTTCTCAATTCCGGAACCTTTAGTTTCTGAGGTTCAAGAAAAACCGATTAAGATGATTTCAACTCCTAAAAAATCTTCTTCAGAATTTGCAAGCGAAAACCTCCAAAAGATTGAGCCTACAATGAGAATGCCTAGACCATACCAAGCTGCGAGCGGAATTAATTTGTCAAAAGCTTTTGCAAATCCGTTCAACAAGAAAGATGGTACTATCAAAATGATTTCCACTCCAAAGCCTCAAAAATCCCCAATTGATGAGATAAAAGTTTCTTCTCATTATGAAATTGATGAAAATCGTGGATTTATGATGGTTTCCTTAGATGGTAAATCAGCACTTATCGGAAAAGTGAACGACGAAATTACTGTGTTGAAAGAATTTAACCATATTGTTGAGCAACAATTACAAGTTCGAAAAGATAAAGAAAATGTTTATATGGTTAAAATAGAAGATTTCAAATCATTAATTGAAATCGGCGAGTCTAAAATGGGCGTTTTAATCGAATTGTAAAAACGAAGAGTGAAAGTTGAAAAAAATAATTGGAAAAATATGTTTAATTTTGTGCACAACCTTGATGCTGTCCGGTTGTGCACAAAAAAATAATGATGTAATTATTAAATTTGCGAGTTGGGGTTCAAAGTCTGAAATAGAGATACTAAAACCAATCCTTAAAGATTTTGAGAAAGAAAATCCTAATATAAAAGTTGATTTTATGCATATTCCGCAAAATTATTTTCAAAAAATTCATCTTTTATTTGCTTCAAATACTGCGCCAGATGTATTATTTTTGAATAATTTATATTTGCCTATTTATGCAAATGCGGGGCTGTTGGAAGAGTTAAATGTTCAAAATGAGGTTTTTGAACCCAAAACTCTAGAGGCTTTGTCATATAAAAATAAATTATATGCGGTTCCTCGTGATGCGTCTAATTTGGTGATTTTTTATAATAAGGATTTATTTAATAAAAAAAATATTCCATATCCCGAAAGAAAATGGTCTTTTGAAGATTTTTTAGATATTGCAAAGAATTTAGCGGATGATAAAGTTTTTGCAATAAGTTTTGAAACTGATGCAATGTTTTATTTGCCGTATTTGATGAGCCAAGGTGGTGGTATTCTTTCAGATGATTTGGCAAAAGAAATTATAGATATGCCTCAAAGTCAAAAAGGTTTAAAGTTTTATATAGATTTGCGAAATCGGTATAACGTTGCACCAAAACAAGAGCAAAGTGCCAGTGCAACAATGGCTCAAATGTTTTTGCAAGAAAAATTAGCTATGCATTTATCAGGAAGATGGTTGGTTCCAAAATATAGAGAAGAAGCTAAATTCGATTGGGATATAATAAATTTTCCGTACGGTGATGAAGGTAGTATTGTACCAATGGACGCTTCAGGTTGGGCTGTTGCAAAATCTTCCGGACATAAAGATGAGGCGCAAAAATTGGTTGAATTTTTGTCGTCCAAAGAAAGTATTGAAAAATTGACAATGAGTGGATTAATTGTTCCGGCGCGATTAGATGTCTTAAATTCAAATTATTTTTTAGATGATAAAAAACCAAAAAATGCCGAGGTGTTTATAGATGTAATGAAATCATCAAAACCGACACCGGTTTGTGTAAATTACAATGAAATTTTGGACAAAATAAATAAAAAACTTGAACCATTATGGTAAAATTTTATTAAAAAATATTACAATTAATTCTTCAAATAACAAAAAAATAAATTTAGGGATTTATATTTTCTGTACAAACACAAGGAGAATTATATGCAAACTGTTTCAATGAACACAGGGTTAGACAAGACAGGTTTTGGAATTAAATTAGATGCCAAAAATGTTAGAGAGTTAGCACAAGAAGTTATTACATCAACGGGTTCTAATAAAAAATTAAGAGAACTTTTGGATGGGCTTGATGCTAAAGGTTTTAATAAAAGTAAAATTACAATTGGGGATACATATTCCCAAACTAGAGATGGTTCTTTTTATATCGATGGAGAATTTATTGAAAATATATATGATACATTTTCTCGTGATGTAATAATGGAAAATCCGGCGTTACCTAATTATAAATATGTATTTCAAGTATCGGATATGAATGAAAAACCTTCTATTCAACAAACTCTTGAACATATACTTCCTTGGGATTTTAAGAATATAAATAAATTGGCGGTGAATAAATACCTCACTGAATTTAAAAGTAACAATCCTCTAAAATTAGCGGGCCAAAAGTTTGGAGAATTAATAGATGGGTTAAGAAATAATGGTTCGGATGAGCAGTCATTGGTGAAACATGCTTTGTTTGCCGAAGAACTTGATGTTGAACATCTTAAAAAATCATTAGGTGGTGATATCCAAGATTTGGTAGCTGACATAGAAATGAAACAAAAACAAGTACAAGAATTGCAAAAAGAATATAATAGTCAGCACGTTTTAATTGATGAAACAACTCAAAAAAATATTGATGCAATCCGAGATACTACTGAACTTGATGAAATAGTCGGTATGTATTCTTAATAAAAATAGTTTTAATTTATTTTATAAGCGACAGTCTTTGTGTTATACTGAACTCAAAAAAGAGGGATTTATGAACGCAAAGACTGTTAAAATTACAAAAATGCAAGGTTGTGGCAATGATTTTGTCATAATTGATTATAACGAATTTGAAAAAACAAAATTGGAAATGTCTGATTTTGCCAAAAAAGTATGTAATCGAAATTTTGGTGTGGGTGCAGATGGACTCATTATTCCGGATATTTGTCAATGCAATTCGGCTGATATTGCTTGGTATTTTTATAATTCTGATGGTACAACCGCCCAAATGTGCGGAAATGGTATGCGTTGTTTTGCGAGATATTGTTATGACAAAAATCTTGTCAATAAAAAACAATTTTCTGTTAAAACCCTTGCCGGAATTATAAAACCCGAAATACTTGAAGATGGTAATATAAAAGTGAATATGGGAACGCCAATTTTGGCGGATGAAAAAATTCCTTTTAAGGGAGAAAAAACGATTACGGTTTTAGATAAAACTTTCAGTATTATGCCGGTTTCAATGGGCAACCCGCACTGTGTGATATTTACCGATGAAAATCCGATGACGTTGGCAACAAAATATGGCTCACTAATTGAATCACACGAATTTTTCCCTGAAAAAACTAATGTTGAATTTGTTAGGGTTATTTCAAAAAATGAGATTGATATGTGTGTTTATGAACGCGGTTGCGGTATAACTTTGGCTTGTGGAACTGGTGCTTGCGCTTCGGTTGTAGCTTGTGTTTTAAATAACTTAACAGAACAAAAGGTACAAGTAAACCTTCTGGGAGGGGCTGTATTTGTTGAATGGCAAGGGAAAACCGGAAATCTTGATGAGGATATTTTCTTAATCGGGCCGGCAAATTACAGTTTTAGTGCGGATTACATGTTGTAAAATTTTGTATTTTCATGGTAATATTTACTCATACACTAAAATTAAGGAGAAATATAAATGAAAACTTATGAATTATTGACTGTGTTTAAACCAAATTTGGATGCAGAAGATGTTGATAAAGCTATTGCAAAAATCACTGGTCAAATTGTTGAATTCGGTGGTTCTGTAGACTCAACAGACAAAATTGGCAGAAAAAAATTAGCTTATGAAATCGCGAATTTCAGAGATGGTTTCTTCACAACTATCGTATTAAGCGTTCCGGCAGATAAAGTTGCTGAATTGAAGAGACAACTAAAACTTAATGATGATGTTATCAGAACAATGTTTTTAGAAGTTTCTAAAAAAGCAGCAGTTAAATAAGAAAGGTTAGGCAGATTTATGTCAATGGCAAAAGCAGTTGTTACAGGAACAGTTTATAGAGCGCCGGAAGAGCGTTTTACTCAAAATAACATTAGCGTTTCGGCTTTTGTTATTAATATCGCTGATAGAGATGAGATATTGTTAAGAGTAGTATCAAAAAGACAAGCTTTGAGCGATGTTGTTTCTTCAATTGCAAAAGGTGACAAAATTCTTGTTGAAGGTAAACTTCAAACCGTAACCGCAAAAATGGACGATGGTTCAGAAAAGAAAATTTTTGAAATAGATGCTGCTGCAATCGAAAAAATAGGCGGAAGTTCTTCTGAAGTTGCAAGTTCAGGTAGTTCGAAATTTGGAACAGAAGAAATTGTGAAATTTGAATCTGATGATTTTTCAAATGAATTAATCGGAGAAGACGAAATTCCGTTCTAATAAATAAAATTTTAAGTAATGTACAATTAAATTAAGGCTAGAAAGGCAATTAAAATAATGGCAAGACCAGAAAAAGACGGTAAAAAGAAAAAAAGTTGTAGTCTTTGTGGAGATAAAATCGAAACAATTGATTACAAAGATGCTGCAAAATTAAGAAGATACTTAACTGAAGCGGGAAAAATTATTCCTCGCAGAATTACAGGTAACTGCGCTAAACACCAAAGAATGATTGTTAGAGCAATCAAACGTGCAAGAGAAGCAGCTATCATTAGTTATGTATTTGACTAATTCAGTTAAAATAGTAGAAAAAGCGGCGATTGGTTTACCAATCGCCGCCTAAATATGAATATTTTTGCAAATATTATATTACTTTTTGTTAAATAATAACGCGTTTAATTCTGTTTCTGCTAAAATCAATAGAAGAGAGAATAATATTAATAAATAAGGAGTATAAATATGAGAACTTTTTCAGTAGAAGAAATTTCACACATTGTGGAAGGTATGCTTACAAAAGTTAATGACGTAAACATTACTCAAATTGCACCGCCATTGCTTAGTGATGAAAATACATTGGCACTTGCGTTGGGTGAAGATGAAATTATTAATATGTCAAAATCAAAAGCAAAAGCTGCATTAGTTCCGTTAGGTGTTCAATTGGATGGTATAACAACTATAGAAGTTGAAAGACCGCGTCTTGCAATGATGAAATTGTTAAATATGTTCTATGTTGAACCGAAAGTAAATACAGGCACTTCAAATATTCATCCTTCTGCAGTTATTCATGAAACCGCTCAGATTGGTGAAAACGTGCAAATTGGGCCGAATGTTGTTGTAGCTGAACACGCTCAAATTGGTGATAATACAAAGATTTTGGCAAATTCATATATTGGCGGTTCGGTAAAAATTGGTAAAAATTGCTTTTTCCACGCCGGTGTAAATATTGGTGACAGATGTGTTATCGGAGAAAAAGTTATTCTTCATCATGGATGTTCAATCGGTGCGGACGGATTTAGTTTTGTAACCGAAAATCCTGATAATATTGAGCAAGCTAAAAAAGATGGCGAAATTAAAGAAGGAAAATCTGCTGAACATGTAATATTCAAAATCCCGTCAATCGGTGCAGTTGTAATCGGCAACAATGTTGAAATCGGTGCAAATACCGCTATCGACCGCGGAACAATTGAAAATACGGTAATTGGTGACAATACAAAAATTGATGACCTTGTAATGATTGGTCATAATTGTAAAGTTGGCAAAGGTTGCTTGATTGTTTCACAAGTAGGTATTGCCGGAAGTTGTGTAATTGGCGATAGAGTTGTTATTGCGGGTCAAGCTGGTCTTGCTGATCACTTAAATATTGGTGCAGATACAATTATTACTGCCAAAGCAGGTGTAACAAAATCATTCCCAGAAAAATCAATTGTTGTAGGTATTCCGGCAGTTCCAAGAAAAGAATTTATAAAACAGCTTAAAACTATGAAAGATGCACAAGATATTTTTGCAAAATTCAGAAAATTTGAGCCGGTTTTAGATGCTTTTATGGAAGAACACAAAGATTAATAAGGTCAAAATGACAACATCACTTTTAAAAGAAATCCAAATAACGGGTAACGGCTTGATGAAAAATAAGTCTTGTACAGCTAGATTTGTGCCAACCAAGTCCGGAAAAATTCGTTATTTTATAAAAGACGAACAACCTTTTGAGGGGATTGTTGATAATGTTGTTGCGACTGATCATTGTGTTGTTCTCGGAGATAAAAACAACAAAAAGTCTCATATTATGTTGACAGAACATTTGACTGCGGCATTAGCATTTTGCGGAATTGATTCTTTAGATATTTATATGAGTGAAAATGAAGTTCCGATTTTGGATGGAAGTTCCAAACAATGGGTTGAACTTTTTAAAAAAGCAGGAATTGAGAAACATATTTTTACTAAACCTAAACAATATACAATTTCAGAACCGGTTTACTATCTTAACGGTAAAACCAGTTTGGTAATTGTTCCTGATAAGGAATTGTTTATTTCTTATGCGGTTAACTATGACCATCCTGATTTAAAAAATCGTTGGATTAATTATAACCCTAAAAATAAAGATGAAATAATTGAGGCTCGAACTTTTGGTTTTTATAAGGATTTAAAAAAATATCAAATGTTAGGGTTTGCGCAAGGCGTTACGCAAGAAAATACAGTAGGTTTGTTGGATGAAGGATTTACCACAGATTTGCGCAGTGATAAAGAACCTATAAAACATAAAATTCTCGATTTGGTAGGTGATTTGAGACTAACCGGTGTAAATCCGCTTGATATTAAAGCCCAAATTCTTGTAAAGGAAGCGGGTCATGCGGTTCATGTAAAAGTTGCTAAATTATTAAAGGATAAATTAATTGAAATTTAGATAAGGAGAAAATAAATGTCTGAAGAAATTAAAACTGAAGAAAAATTAAGTTTTGACATAATGGATATTATGCAAATGTTACCACACAGATACCCGTTTTTGCTTGTGGATAGAATTACCGAGTGTGTTCCTGGTCAGTCTTCAAAAGGTTATAAAAATTTAACGATGAACGAAGAGTTTTTCCAAGGGCACTTCCCTAACAATCCTGTTATGCCGGGTGTTTTACAACTTGAAGCTTTGGCACAATGTGCGGCACCTATTTTGATGACATTGCCGGAATACAAAGGGAAATTAACTTTGTACGCTGGAGTTGATGGTGTACGATTCAAAAATATAGTTCGCCCTGGTGATAGATTTGATATGGAAGTTGAACTTATTAAGGCAAAAGGTCCAATATGCAAAGCGCATGGTAAAGGTTTTGTAGACGGAAAACTTTGTGTTGAAGCGGATATGACATTTGCAATTAAATAATTTGCAGTTTTATTTATAGAAAAATACGGACGAGAATTTCCCGTCCGTATTTTTTATTTAATAGATCTATAATGACTTTTGACTTTAGTTCCGTCCGAGCGTACATAAGATTTTACAAAAACTGTACCACTATTTTGATTTTGCAAGTCTCTATCAAATGGGATACCGATAGTTTTTAGTTGATTCATAATATCTTTTTCATAACGTAAAAATTCATCAGCATTCATATTGGAAATATTTTCGCGTGAAAACACCATATCACTTCCCGTCTCAGGATTGGTATAACCCGTAAAATTATATTTT
>JAZSRN010000089.1:0-6506 GCA_045538535.1 Candidatus Gastranaerophilaceae bacterium
GCATGATATGTGTCAATAATGATTGACGCATTTTCGTGTTTTGTCGTTGCGTGGGCTTGCTAGTGCCTTTTGTGTGACAAAATATCGGGGATGCGTGTTTTTTATTGCCGTGTTCCCGGAAACACGAAAGGACATATCATGGAAAAAACAAAAACATTGTCGTTAACTACATTTTTTTTCGCACTTTTTATTTTTACAGGATGCAATACATATATGGGATATGATGCAATCAAGTCTCAAGAAGATATTCCTGGAACAAAAAGAGATTTGAAAGAAACTGCTCTTGATTATAGAGTAGACATTATAGATATTTCATCAGATAAAAAGAAGGTTAATCTTATCGGCAAATATGAAGTAGAGCGAACTAAAACCGTAGCTGATTTTGAAAACCGGGAGCATGTTGAATTAAAACAATCATTGAATACAGCAGCAGCTATGTTTCTCTTTACTCCTATAAAATGTATTGTCGACTGCTTTGCTGTATATACTCCGTGGGGGCTGGCATCTAATCCTCCGGGATTTTTTACACAGCTTACTTATATTCCGCCATTTTCATGGTTTGCCATTTTTCAAAGTCCGCCTTATTACTTTAAGGATTATCACGATTTAAAGGAAGGGGTTAATACATATGAACGTACAAATAAGTATGGTCAAAAAAAAACTGTGCAAAGTGCAATAAAATATGTTTCTCACGAGAAAGTTGAAGTATCCAGAAAACAAGTTTTTTATAAGCAGATTGAGGAACGTTTTATAACAGATGCTAAACAGATTGCTGAAGCAAGAAAATTTTTACAAGAAAAAGCTGATTCAGGAAATACTGAAGCTCAAATAAATCTTGCAAAACTCTATTTTTATGGTATTGGAGGTAAAGCTAATCCGGAATTGGCAATTTCATTACTAAAAAAAGTAGAAAGCAATGGGAACTGCGACACAAAAGAACTTATAAAAAAATATTTCACAATCCCAATCTCTGATCTTGAAAAAGCAAAGACTCAACAACAAAAAACAACAATCCAATCAAACGATAAAAAAACAGTAAAAAATACTAATAAAGCAATAATTAGACTGCAGAAAAAAGCAGATGCTGGCGATACTAACGCAATGGTAACATTAGCTCTTTTTTACTTTAGAGGGCGCCTCGTAGGACCTAATCCAGAACTGGCAATTTCATTGTTGAAAGAGGCTGAGCGCAAAGGTCATAAGTCTGCGACATATTGGCTGAAAAAGTATTCTTCAGAAATTCAAGCGTGGGAACAGAAAAAAATCTCGTCTTCTTCTCAATCGACAAACGCTGAAAAATTAAATTTTTCGGAAAATGTTTCCCCGGCAGTAAAACAACAAGAATACGACTATTATTGTGAACAGTTACAGTTTGATCCCTTCGATAAAGAAAATTTTTATAATAAAAAAATTCTGCAGATATCAGGACGAACAATGGAGGGACAATGCAGTTATTCTGATAAATTTTATGCTCCAGTAGAAGCCAAAGTAACTTTATTGTTAAACATACGTAAGCCAATGGATGTTATAACTTCACGTGCTTCAGATTTTCCATCTGCTTCTGATTTGCGACATGAACTCGACTGGCTTTTACGAAATTCAACAGCAGATAATAGTTTCAGAAAAAAAGCATTTTTTATTTTTAGTGCATATAAAATACTTTTAGAAAAAACCAACTTGGGAATAACTTCAAATCTCCCCGGCGGGGTAGGAATAATTGTTGACAAAAAAGAAGGACTCTTTATTGTTCACAGAGTTGCGGATGGATATTCTGCTGAAAACGCCGGAATAAAAAAGAATGATCAAATTCTTGCTATTAATGGAGAGACTATTTCTTCTGCGCAAACAATTGATGACATTGTCCGTAAATTACGTGGCACTCCGAATACCGAAGTAGTTATTTCAATACGGCAACATTCAGATGGAAAGATCAGAAATGTTGCTTTGAAAAGAAATCCCATTGTGGTGCTGTGGTCAGAAAAACGTTTCCCAATTATTGAACAGCAAAAAATATTTTCAGAAGATTCAAAAATAAACTGTCGTAAATTTGCGGATTTATGGTTGAAGCATATAAAACCTGAAGTTACAACAGAAAAAGATTTGTCATTTTTGTGGAATTATGCCTCGTTTAACGAAGAAAACAATCGAATTCTATTAAGTTTATGTGAAAAATTCAACAAATACGATTGGGGATGGGGATGGGGACGGAGAAAAGATTTATTAAAGGAAGTTGCAAAGACAGATAATATTTCTATTGCTGAAAAACTTATCAAAAGTGGTACAGATAATCTCGAAGTGGGAAATGCGTTGCAAATTGCCTTAACAAACGATAGCTGCAAAGTAGCAGAACTTTTGTTATTAACATACGTTCCCTATAATTTTAATTATGCATCAGCATTGAAGATTACTGCTGCCAATAAAGACAGCAAGTGCTTGCCTATGATTTTGAGTCGGAAAAAGTTTTCATTGGAAGAATTGGCATATGCTCTTAACGAAGCAATCAAATGCAATTCAACAAAAAATGTGCGGTTGATATTGAAATACATAGATCCGTTGTTGAAGCCGGAAATGTCTATTGGGATGAATTGCGCTGTTCCTATCAGTAAAAATAATCAGGAAATACTTGCTGAACTGAAAAAACGTAAAATAAAAGTTGATATTTTGAGTTTGGAAGATTTGATTAAACTTAATTCTCCCAAGGTGATTGAGTATATAAAAATCGTCCTTGCTGATAAAAGAGAGTGGGATTTATCATGTCCTGCGATGGACAAGGCAATGTTTGCATCTGCCGTAACCGGTAATATCGAAGTATTAAAACTTTTGATTGCTAATGGGGGGGAAATAAATTGCGCCAATGATAAGGATGAAACACCTTTGATTATCGCAAGAAATAAAGGACACATAGAATATGTTCGATATATTGCATCGCAAGGCGGAACTGATTCTATATTGGCTATCAAAAGATACAGAGAGAAAATTAAAGACAAGAGAGAAAAACTTAAAGTTCAAAAAAGAAAAGATTTTTTTCAACAGCATCGTGTACGTCATGCCGCAGAAATTAAAAAATTACGACAAAAATTTTTCAATCAAAAGTTAGCTCATGCCGACAAAGCAACAATGGATATGTTGATAGATAAGAGTTGTAAAATTATATGGTACAATGATGACTATCCTCAATGCATGGAAGCTATAAATTTAAGGTTATCTTCAACTCCTGAAAAAAACAAATTTTATGGAACAGTCGACACAGTTTTAGCAGTAGAAGATTTATATCCGAATTATAAAAATCTTTACAAAAAACTTAATTCTTTCACAAGCAGAAGAGGTGCAGTTGCTGATTCGGATATTCAAAAAAAAGCGGGAATGATAATATTAACGAATGCTCTTTGTTCTGCATGGGCTGAAGATGATGAAATTAATTACATGCAAACAGAATTGAATAAAATGAAAGAAGAGTTAGATTCAATAGGTCCCGGTCTCAGTGCGGGCATGGGAATTGCCTCTTTGGGAATACAACGTCTGACTCCAATATTTATTAAAATTCTGGAAAATGCTCAAACATCAAAGAAAACGTTTAAAATAATGGTAAAAATAGAAAAAGGTACAGATGGTTTGGAATATATTACTGTGAAAAGCCTTGATCCATATGTCTCAATTACTGATAGCAATCTTTATTGATTGATACATAGTGGATAAAGCAAATCCCCGGATGGAACGAAAACACTTCATCCGGGGATTTTTCTGTGTGTCCCGTTCTCTAAAAGAGTACCAATTTTCGCCCCGAAAATGGTTCAGGAAGTACCATCAAGTACCATTCGGGGTATCGAAAAGGTATTTTAGACCCATTTTAACTTGGCAAACTTATGGTCTTTGTAGTATTGTTGCAAAATCAATGCAAAACAAGGCAGATACTCATCTCCGGCAAGTATGCGAATCATCGTAATATCCGGAGCTACTTCCAGAAACCGGTCGATTTCATCTGCCAGAACTTTCATCTCTTTTACCAGAGATTCAACAAAATCCCCGGATTCAGTCGCCCGCTTCAAGTTTTCTCCACCCCACATCATTTCCTGGAACTCCGTGCCATCCATCAAAACCGTCTTCCTCCGGCGAACCGAAACCGTCAAATAATTACCTTTCATCTCATACCTCCATGAAAAGGATTTCTGAAGGTATTTATTGTTTGAAAAAAAATATTGTTGTGATATATTAAAACAATTAGTTATTGCTATTATATAATAGGAGTTTGTATGATGTCGTTTTTTGTAAAATTTCTGCCCCTTAAAAAATATTGTATTGAAGAGCTGGTAAACAATGTTGAATTATCCTTAATTGAGCCTATTGTAATTAGAGGGATTGCAAATGTGTTAATTGTTGACAACGAAGTCCAATCCGGCATGCCAATGAAGGAGTCTCTTCAAAAACACGGATTTAAAAATGTGGAATATTACACCGCATTGGAACGTATAACGGATGTTGAAAAATTTGATGTTATTTTGTGTGATATTCAGGGTGTTGGAGAGTCATTAGGTTTTAAAGATGGTTTTGAATTAGCAACTGAAATAAAAAGATTATATCCAAGTATTGGGATTATTGCATTTTCTGCGAATAATATTGGAAAAATAAACAAAACATTGATTGACGATGTGTTATCAAAAGATGTTCGACTAAAAAATCGTAATGAGAGAATTGATGCCGTAGCCCAAAAAGTATTTAATCCGATAGAGGCATGGTATATATTTCGAAATAGATTGTTAGATAAAAAAGTGAGTATCCATACTATCGCTCAGTTGGAGAATTTATATGTGAAGAAAAGAATAAAAAGAGAATCTTTAACAGAAGAAGATGTGAGAAAATTTCTCAATGACATCTCAATCGTTGCGACTATTGTTGGACATTTAATTAAATTGTCGGGTTTAGGTGTGTGATGGAACGAATATTTCCCTATTATGAGATAGATGCTGACAGCGGTATTATTGTCGATTATCATGACGCCTGTAATACAATATCAAAGATATGCTTGAACTGTAAGAAATTTAAACAGAAAAAATTGTGTTGTTCTGTAAAAGATTCTTTTTTTATATGCGACAAAGGTATGAGTGTATATTGGGATTCTAATCAGAATATTCAATATTTTTCGTTGCGAGTAAGAGGGAATTATAATCACAAAAAAGTACCTTACCGGGATAACTCTTTTAAAATTTCTGAAAATTTTTTCTGTAAATATCAAAAATATATAAATTCAAACAAAGCCGATGATTTTTTAAACATTGCATACAGTTTTTTTAATAATTTATCAAAAATATTATCGGATTTCTTGAGTTTAATTGGGAATCGCGGCAATTCTGATGTTGGAATATGTACATTGACGTTCTCTGAGGTGTCAAAACTAAACAAACTAATGGATGAACTTGTGCAGATCCGTGCAAGGACAATGGATATAACAGATAGCATTGCAGAAAAGCTTCAAACTTTTTTCTCAAATGATAACATTTGGAATTGGGAAACAAAATTTTGTATTCCTAGACACAAGATTTGTTCAATGTGTACTAATGAATCATGCCATTCAACTATGCAAGAAAATTGTATTACACCGTGTCAGCGGGGCTTATTTCAATATACAAAAAAGCATGTTTCGTTCGTCGGTTTTTTAAAAGGGGAAAACGCACATTCAAACAAAGAAGATGTTGTTGTACTACCAGAGAAGATATTGATGGAAATTTTGAATAACGATTCTTGGCTAATTCATTCAATGATGAATTTTCAACGTTTTTTACACGATGTTGCTCAATATTTTGTAGGAATGTATAATGTCATTCCAGATGTGTCTTCAAATGCTAGTAAGCAAGTTCTACATAAGGATGTGTTTAGTTTAAAATCAATGATTGAAGCGATTAATGCTTTGCAGTCTTATATGTATGATGAAATATTTTCGAATAGTCGCGATATAAAAATACAATATGAACCATATAAGCTATTTGACAAATATAGAATTTGTTTTTCAAGTCCTGACACACACATAAGAATTACAAAAGATGAAAAACATCAAATATCATTGGTCGTTAATGGTGTAAAAGGATTAGAGGTTGTTGTTTTAAACTTGTTACTTAATGCAATAAAATATTTACCTCCAATTCCATTTTCACAACGAGAAATTATTATAAATTTTTCATTGCATTCGGATTTGGAGATTACATTAAGTTCATATGGACCTCCAATGAGTGAAGGGGAAATAGTGCACTTGGGAACAATCGGCTATAGAGGTGAAATTGCTAAAAAGTATAAAATTGCAGGGAAGGGATTGGGGATTCATATTGCCAAAGAATTGTGTGAACGGAGCGGGTATCAGTTGCATTTTAATTCTGAGGCAAAAAAAGTCACTTTTGCGGATAAAGAATATTCTATATTCAAAGCAATTTTAATTATTCCTAGGCGATATCATTCTTCTTGATAAATGAATTTAATAAGTACCACAGAGTACCATTTGAATATATTTATGGTATTTG
>JAZSRN010000006.1:0-5737 GCA_045538535.1 Candidatus Gastranaerophilaceae bacterium
AGATCGCGGCACGGGGGCCGCGATGACACATCGTGGTTTTACTCTAGCCGAGGTCTTAATTACCCTCGCAATTGTTGGAATTGTTGCAGCATTGACATTGCCAAGTTTGATTACCAAATATCAACATAAACAACTTGAAATTGGATTAAAAAAAATCTACAGCGAACTGGCACAAGCTACTCAATCAATTGTGTTTGATAGTGGCGGCTCTTTAGAAGGAGTTTTTAACGAAACTGATAATCCTCCAATATCTGTTTATCAAAAATACATGAAAAATGTTCAAATATGCACAAACTTCACAAATATGAGAAATCCTTGTTGGCCAGAAAAATGGTTCTTACTTAGTGGCCAAAAGGTTGACTCAACTGAAAATTTCCATACTCTTATAACCCCATCTGGCACTTCTATAATATTTTATTTTTATTCTACAAATTGTGACAATACCCTTGAAACAAAAAAGCCAATAGCATGTGCAAGAATAAGAACCGATATCAATGGCTATAAACGACCAAATACCGTCGGACGCGACATTTTTGATTTTTATATAACTAAAGACAAGATTATCCCTCGTGGAGCTCCTGAAACAACAGTTTACCCTGTAAACTCACAAGGATGGGGAAGAGCATATTATGTACTTCAACACGGTATGGATTACTAATAAAATTGGCGGCGGAGAAATTCTCCGCCGCCAATTTTCTTTATTCATCTATTTGATTTTTAATTGTATCACTTTCTGAAACATAATTTGTGACTTGTTTTAATGCTTGTTTATAAGCATTAACCGTTCCGTTACCGCCTAAACATCCGCCCGGACAAGCCATAACTTCAATTAGGTTACCAAGTTCACACATGCCATTTTTAGCGTATTTTTTTAAGTCGCGAATTGCTTGTTTATCAATACCGTTTATCACAACCGGCTTGACCGGCAATTCTTCCGGCAACAATGTTTGTACCGCAGCTGCAACTCCACCGGTCACACAGAAATTTCTGGCTTCTGCTGATGATTGAGTTTTGAACTCCTTACCTTCCATTACTTGAACTTGAATTCCTAGTGCAACAAACCATGCGCCTACTTCTTCGTAATTCAAGACATAATCAACGTTAGGATTTTGCAATGCTTCTCTGCGTTTCGCAACACAAGGAGAGAAGAAAACCGTTACCGCGTCAGGATGTTCGTTTTTAACAATCTCTGCTGTATAATACATTGGTGTTTTGGTTGTTGATTCAAAAGGTTTGATTTCCGGAAGATGTTTATCTATCAATTCATTATAGCCTGCACAACAAGAAGTCGTCATAAATTCCGCACCTTCTTCCAGTCTTTCTATCAACTCGGCCGCCTCTTTTTTGGTTGTAATATCGGCACCTTGTGCCACTTCATATACATCTGCAAAACCTAGTTTCAAAATAGCTTCTTTTAATTGTTGTGGAGTGCAAGGTAATTGCCCCATTATTGCAGGTGCAACCATGGCAATTACTTTTTTGCCCGCCTTAATATTTTTCAAAACATCAATAATTTGGCTTTTTTCATGTACTGCACCAAACGGACAAGCATTTACACATTTTCCGCAAGAAATACATTTCGAAAAATCAATTTTTGCCATACCGTTTTCATCTTTTGCAATTGCACCTACCGGACAAGCATTTTCGCAAGGTACAATAATTTTTGTAATCGCTTGATATGGGCAAACTTGCGCACACATTCCGCAATTTTTGCATTTTGCCGGATCAATAACAGATTTACCATTCTGAATTGAAATAGCACCGAATTTACAAGTGTTTACACATGGACGTGCAACACAACCTTGACAAAGGTCTGTAACATAAATCCTTGATGGTACACAACCTTTACAAGCTGTTTGAAGTACTGTTAAAGGATTTTCTTCCGGTTGTTCTCTTTCAAGGGCATTTTCAGCCATCTCAGAAAGCAACATGCTGTCATCGTTATCTTCAATTGCATAACCCAAACCGGCAACCGTTCTATCTCTAAGGATTGCTCGCTCTTTGTAAATGCAACATCTATACGGAACTTCGCTACCTTTCGGACGCATGTCAAAAGGTATTTTTCTGGTATTTTCGGCAAAATTATCGCTTAAAAAAGCTCTGATAAGCCTAACTAATATTTCACGTTTTAGGTGAGAAGTCTCTCTAGGGGTATTCATCGCCATCTTTTTATTTCCTTCTTTTCTTAATTTAGTCGTATATTGATATTGTAATATAAGCAAAAAAATACCGCAACACCCTAACAAAAAATTTGTAAACAAATAATTAAATATTACTATTTTGTATCTTTTTTTCTTTTTATTTTGGTGTATTATCTACTTATATACTAGCTAAATGAGGGACATAAAATGTGGGACTATTCTGAAAAAGTTATGGATCATTACAGAAATCCAAGAAATGTCGGCAAACTCGACAATGCGGATGCGATTGGAGAAGCCGGCTCTTTGGCATGCGGAGATTCATTAAAAATATATTTAAAAATCGAAAACGGTGTTGTTACTGATGCAAAATTCCAAACGTTCGGTTGTGGTTCAGCCGTAGCGAGTTCAAGTATCTTGACAGAAATGATTATAGGCAAACCTCTAAGCGAAGTTAAAAAAATCACCAATAAAGACATCGCAGATGAATTAGGGGGCCTTCCACCGGAAAAAATGCACTGTTCCGTAATGGGTTATGAAGCACTTGAAGATGCACTAAAAAACTATAAAGAAGAAGGTTATGTTGATTTAGATGAAATTTTTGGCGAAGAAAAAAAACCTGAAAAAATTGTTTGTCAATGTTTCGGCATCACTGAAAACTTAATTTGGGACGCGATAAAACAAAATGGTTTAAAAACTGTTGAAGAAATAACCAATTATACAAAAGCCGGCGGCGCTTGCGGAAAATGCCGCGGACTTATCCAAGATATAATTGACACATATTATCACAAAGAAGAAGAAGAGAAAAAGGCAGAAAAAACACTTTCTCCGGCGCAAAAGATTTTAAAAATCAACAACATTATTGAAAAAACAATATCTCCGGAATTACAAAAAGACGGTGGAGACATTACGCTCATTGATATTGATGGAAACAAAGTTCTTGTCAAACTTCAAGGAAAATGTTCGGGTTGTAAAAATTCAACTCTTACTCTAAAATCTTTTGTTCAAACTACCCTTAGAGAAACAGTTGATTCTAATATTGAAGTAATTGAGGTATAAAATGGAAAGTTCGTTAATATATTTAGACAACAACGCCACTACAAAAGTAGACGAAAAAGTTCTTGAGGCAATGTTACCATTTTTTAAAAGTGAATATGCCAATCCTTCAAGCATATACGGGTTTTCAAAATGTTCTGCACATGCAATAAAAAATGCTCGAGGCAAAATGAAAGACTTTTTCAATGCAGCGAACGAAAAAGAAATTATTTTTACTTCTTGTGGTTCAGAAAGCGCAAATACGGCTATTCGCGGTGTGTTGAACATGAACCCTTCAAAACGCCATATAATAACCTCAAAAGTTGAACACCCTTGCGTTCTAAATCTTTATCAAATATTAGAAAAACAAGGTTACAAAGTCGATTACATCGGTGTTAATTCAAACGGAGAATTAGACCTTGCACAATTACAAGAAACAGTTTGTGACGATACAGCATTGGTTTCAGTTATGTATGCAAACAACGAAACGGGCGTTATATTCCCTATCGAACGTATTGTCGACATTGTAAAAACAAAAAATCCGCATACAAAAGTTTTTGTCGATGCAGTTCAAGTAACTGGCAAAATCCCTATTGACGTTCAGAAATTGAATGTTGATTTATTAGGAGTATCCGGCCATAAATTTCACGCCCCAAAAGGTATCGGTGCACTATACGTAAACTCAAAAACACTGATAACCCCACTAATTATCGGCGGTCACCAAGAAAGAGGCCTTCGAGCCGGAACAGAAAACGTACCATATATTGTCGGAATGGGCAAAGCTGCAGAATTAGCAATGGACAATCTTAATTATGAGGTAAAAGAAGTACGACGTTTACGCGACAAATTAGAGTCAAGCATATTAAAAAACATTTTTAATGCACGCTTAAACGCCGGTGTTTCTAACCGAGTACCAAATACAACAAACATCGGTTTTGAGTACATTGAAGGTGAATTAATTCTTTTACATTTAAGCGATTTAGGAATTTGCGCATCTTCAGGAAGTGCTTGCACATCAGGTTCTTTAGAACCAAGCCACGTGCTACGCGCAATGAATGTGCCTTTCACCGCAATTCATGGAAGCATAAGATTTTCATTGAGTAAATATACTACTGAAAAAGAAATAGATTATGTAATTGAAAAATTACCGCCTATTATCGAAAAAATAACAAATCTTTCTCCATATCAAGATGAACTCAATGCTTTAAAAAATTTAAAAAGATAACTACTACTTTCGATTATGTTTATTTAGAACATTAAACAAAAGTAGTACGAAATTTTATTTATTTCGGAATAGATTAATATTGCAGGTATGATGAATAGAATTTCTTTATAACGAACCTTATTCTATATGCTAAGGAGTCGATATGAAGAAATTTTTTTTAGCATTAATTTTTGGACTTGTGTTTTCTCAATCAATTTGTTGTGCCTCAATGATTGATAACGTTGAAAAATATCTTTATGGTTTTACGTACCAAGAACAAGACGAAACAACAAGATTAAATCGTATAGAAAAAACAGTTTATGGCGAGAGTTCAAACAAAACTAATGCACAAAAAATTGCACGTTTGAAATCGGACATGGCTTCAGATTTGATAGGCAAAGAAATACCTCCCGTAAAAGACACCTTCATGGAAGAAGAAGAACGCATGGCTGAAATTGACGAAAAAATTGCTCCGGGCTCAAACATTGATTATCCGGTAATCAACGAAATGGAAAAAACAGTGTTTAACCAAGAATTCAAAACAAATGATGTAAACGGAAGACTTGCCAAACTTGAACAAAAAACTTTCGGTAAAACTTATAATGATGATTTAAATTCTCGAGTAGACAGATTAAGAGCAAAAATAAAACCATATTCCCTAAACAATTCTATTGCTTCAGCGGACGATTACTTTGACGAAATCCCTCTACCACAATCCAGACAAGATTACAGAATTCCTAGTTATGGAGACGATTTTGGAGACAATTTCCCATCTTTAACGCGCAAAAATCCATCCAACAGTTACAACGCTTCAGCAACATATAATTTAAACAAAATAGAAAAAGCTTTGTACAAACAAACATACCAAAACGATCCCGCAGAAAACCGACTTGCACGAGTTGAATCAAGCATTTTTGGTACAACATTTGATGAAGACTCGCAAGATGTACGAATAAATAGAATTACAAGCGCAATAAATGCACAAAAATCCACTCAAAAATACGATAATAATAAATTTTCTCGCAACATGTCAACTGCCTTCCAGATTGGTACAATCTTATTAATGGTACTGGCTTGCATATTATAAATCGATTTTGATATTTTTAATTTTTGTGCTAATATTAGGTTGCATGGGGCGTTAGCAGGGCCACGACAAAAGGTGACTAAATGTCACGTTTTGGTGGGGATACTGCGCTCGACCCTCAGGATTTTGAAAATTAAATATTATCGTTGCATGGGGCGTTAGCAGGGCCACGACAAAAGGTGACTAAATGTCACGTTTTGGTGGGGATACTGCGCTCGACCCTCAGGATTTTGAAAATTAAATATTATCGTTGCATGGGGCGTTAGCGCAGTTGGT
>JAZSRN010000060.1:0-2564 GCA_045538535.1 Candidatus Gastranaerophilaceae bacterium
CCATCTGTGCGCTTGGGGATGTATTCTATTGACATTCCCAAGGCTTTTACGGTAATTTCAATATAGTTATAAGCGAAAATTTTCTCTACAAGCCATTTTCGATCTAAAATACTAACTCCGATAGAAAATTGTGTTTTAATATCGTCTTCAGCATCTCGCTTTTGTCTACTTGAAATTGCTTGGTTTGTCATGAAAAAAATATGAGTATATTCACGACCAGTCCCTACAATATTATTAACATCGCTTTTTAATTTAGGGCGCCAGTCTTTTTTCGCACTAATTGCGAACGCCCATTTCTGATCGTTGTCCCATCCGTTTTCAGGGATAAAAAATCTTGCTAATAATCGTTGATCGATGGGATATGTCTCTGTATCGGTTTTACCATCACCGCCACCAGAGGGGCCAACTTCAGGAATGAGGTTCGGCGCTATTTGCAATTCGGCAAGTTGGCGACATAAGGATTGAAATTGATTTTCTTTTTGATTAGTAGAAATACTATCAAGCTCAAAAGTCAACAATTCTTCAGTAAGTTTACACTCTTGTGTTATTATTGAATCGGAAAACAATTCCGGATGTATTTTTTTATAAAAATCTGAAGGTTTTATATTTTCCACATTCTTGCCTTTTTCAATAAATGTTATTGTACTAAATATCCCCGCCAAATGTAATATATCATGGAATTGCTTTAATGTCAAGTATATGATGTGTGAATCATGTTTTGATACGGCGGTTCGCATATCGTCTGGTGTGGATTGCGGCTTGTAACAAAATGCCGAAAATATTGTAATAAACGAGCGTTGATTTGCAATAAGTTATGCACTGTGTCTAAAATTGAAGGTGACACAGGTACTTTCCGAAAAATCTGAGCAGGTGAGCAACTTTATACTGTTGGGGTGTGGCTGATAGCTTTCCGGAAACTCCGCAGAGCGGTTTTTGAGGGTAAACCTTGGGGGAGAAAACAAAAAAGCCAGTCGGTTTGACTGGCGTAGATACAAAAATGGTGGTGGATTTAAAGAAAAAATAAAATACCGGTTGAAGTGCACCCCAAAAGTTGGACACAACCTTTGAGGTGCAATTTTTATGAAAAAAAAGACTAGAACCAATCGCCATTATAGTGCAGAATTTAAAATTCGTGCTATATTAGATATGCGGAATAATTATCTTGGCTATAATGAGACGGCGCGCAAATATTGGAATGTCCAGACAGGCGCAGAGGCTCAACGCTACACAAAAAGACTAAAATTATGGGAGCGCATATATCTTGAGGAAGGAGAAGTTGGTCTTATGAAAGAGAAGCGAGGATCTAAAAGTGTAGGCAGAGTTCCTAAAACGGCTTTATCTCCAGATATAAAACGAGATTTGATAGAAGAAAATCAGCAACTTCGTATGGAGATTGAGTACATAAAAAAATTGAGTGCCTTAGTTCTAGCCAACGAGCGAGCAAGAAAGAACAAGCAGAAGTAATTTCTGAACTAAGGCACAAATATCCTTTAGAAAAATTGCTTGCTCTTGGCAAAATGTCGCGCAGTACCTTTTACTATCAGCTCAAACGGAAGAAAAAGCCAGATAAGTACAGAGAAGTAAAAGAACACATTCGATGCATTTATGAGCATAACAAAGGACGTTATGGGTATCGCCGGGTACATATTATTTTAAGGAGGAAAGGGATCGTGTTAAATCACAAAACTACGCAAAAGTTGATGAAATCAATGGGGCTGCAAGGTAAACGGAGAAAAAATAAATATTGTTCTTATAAAGGAAATGTAGGAAAGGTTGCCGCCAATATTTTGAATCGTGACTTTAAATCTCAAAAGCCCTTTGAGAAACTGGTTACAGATGTTACAGAATTCCATATTGGCAAGGAAAGAGTTTATTTGTCGCCGGTGTTGGATTTGTTCAACAATGAGATAGTCGCTTATTCGATTAGCTTAAGTCCTTCTTTTGCTCAAATAAGAACAATGCTTAAACAATTGTTTGAACGTTTACCGACTGCTGCCAAGCCTATAATGCATTCTGATCAGGGCTGGCAATATCAAATGCGGGAATACCAAATAATGTTAAAAGAACATAATATCACTCAAAGTATGTCAAGGAAAGGGAATTGCCTGGATAATAGTGTTATGGAAAATTTTTTTGGTAGGTTGAAAACGGAAATGTTTTTCGGAGAAACATTTACTTCTGTTGAAGATTTTCAGCAGAAACTTGAAGAATACATTTGCTATTTCAATAATGAGAGAGTATCTTTAAAATTAGGAGGAATGAGTCCAGTACAATATCGAACCCGTTCCAAGTAGTTTAATCCGTCCAAATTTTTGGGGTCACATCAAACTCCACCCCTTTTTTCCAAACCTTTTTGCGGCATTCTGATTTTTGATAACAAAAATCAAAATGCCATCTTTTGAGTGAAATAGAAGAATTTATCACCCCATATTAGTAACAGAGTCAAAAAAATGTGGATTTCTGTCAGTAATATCAGATTGGAGTTTTTTACAACGGTTCTGTTTCCTATACAGGTCGGAAAATATTTACTACTGAGGCAATTTCAAAAGTCTTCAAAAATGTCT
>JAZSRN010000052.1:0-16321 GCA_045538535.1 Candidatus Gastranaerophilaceae bacterium
GTTTTTAAAAACCTAATTGTTATACAATTAGGTACTTTGTCATGCGGAAATTCTGGCCGTGCAAGTCCGGAAATTAACAAAATAAAAACAAACAAGAGATATAGGTGTATTAATAATAAGAAAGGAGTCAAAAAATGACTAAAAATTACAACAATTCAAATCTTAAAGACGCTTCCCGCATTATTCGGGATGGCGGCGGAGTAACGTCCGACCGCCACCTCTCGGGCTGGGTTCGCTTCGCTCACACGGCGCCCTACCGAAAATGCGGTTTTACATTAGCCGAAGTCCTAATCACCCTAGCAATCGTAGGTGTTGTAGCGGCGTTGACCATGCCCTTGCTTGTTGCAAATCACAGACGCAGTGTCGTAGAGCAAAGATTGAAAAAGTTTTATAGTGTTATGAAACAAGCTGTTATGTTGTCAGAAGTTCAGAATGGGAATATTGATCATTGGGATAAGCTTGAACCCGGGAAAGACGAAGAAGGTAACTCAAATTCCTATATTTGGTATAATAAATATCTTGCCCCTTATATAAGCAGTACAAAAGTTACCATTGCAAATAACGAATACGCACCGACAATAGTGTACTTTGCTGATGGGAGTTTGTTATCATTTCAAAGATATGCTTGGTATTTTTTCCCGTTTGCTAAGGATTATAAATTAGACGCAAACGGTATAACTGATTATAGCATTAGCGGTCGTAAATTTTTTGTATTCTTTTGGTATGAATCACAAGCAGATTACGAAAAGGGGTGTCGAGGTTTTGATACGTTTGGATGCAATTGGACAGATGAAGATTTAACTAAAGAAAATAAAACAAATGCTTGCTCTGAAACTTATCTCAATCAACCGGCAACTTGTTCAAGAGTAATTCAAAAAAATGGATGGAAAATACCGGATAACTACCCGTTTGCGATATAATTTTTTTAATCCACTCTATACAACAGCACATCGCTTGGGGTGTATTCAAGTACTCGGCTGCTTATCGAACCTAACAAAAATTTTTCAAATTTTGTTAGGTTTCTCGATGTTAAACAAACCAAGTCAATTTTACTTCTTACAGTGTAATCTATTATTTTTTGAGAAATATTACCAGTCATTACAAGTGATTCTTTTACTTTTAATGAGTGTTCTTCAAATATTTTCTCTACTTTTTTTAATATATTTGCAGAATATGTTTGTTGGTTTTTTTCTATCTGAAATAGCCAGTTTGAATCGACTGCACCCTCTAAAAATAGAGTTTGGGCATCTTCATTTACCATGCAAGTAATAATCTCTTTTTCGGTCAAATCGAAGTTTTCTATGGCAAATTTTACGCCTGCAAAAGAGTGCTCACTTCCATCAACCGGAAACAGTACGGATTTGGAGTGATTTTTGTATTTTGAAATATAGACCGGAGTTTTTATGTTTGCAATAACGTCTCGAGACACTGAGCCAAGCCACATTTGAATACCTTTTCGTCCATGTGAACCCATTAATATAAGGTCATAGTCGACTTTTTTTGTTTGTTCTAATATTGATTCAACTGCAGATCCGCAAACTTTAATCATTTCGCCTAAATTTATTCCGCGCTCTTGAATATCTTTTGCAGAACAATCCAAAATGTTGTCGGCAATGTTTGCACACGAATTTACAAACCCCTTTTCTTCTATGCTCACTTCATCGGGTAAAAAACTCCAATCAATTGCGCAAATAATGTCAATGGTTACGTTCTTGTGCTCGATTTGGTTTGAAAAATTTTCTAATGAATTAAAACTTATTCTTGAGCCGTCGGTGCAAAATAAAACTCTCATGTTAATCTCCTTAAAAATTATTGTTTCACGTAAAGGATAAATTAATGTTAAGCAAAATTGTATTGTCTGGTAATCTATATTTTTTTCTGATATTATGAAGTTAGTAAAAGATCTTTTATACAGACAAGGGAAATGTTATAGTCATGCCTGCAGGACAAAAAGCAAATTTACGGGAATACAGAAATTTAATCGAAACTATTGCCAAAGTTGAATTTCAAAAGTTTTCAACTTCGCATTTGATTGATTTGCCGGAGCTTATCAATATCGGTAATCATACTTTGTACATTTTATTCAAGAGTAATCCGCCCGAGAAATATAACAATACGTATCTTTCAACGGCTATAAAATGGGCAATCAGAAACGAAGTCCGAAGACGTTACAAATGGTACACTCTAAAAAATAGAAAACAAGAATCAGTAGAAGAAGATGCGGATAGCTTGAGAATTGATGTTTATAAAACAATTCTTTCTATTGAAGAAATGCAAGAGGCAGAAGTACCTACGCAGATTAAAGCAGATCAACGTTCGCCGGAAGAAAGTATTGAGTTCGTTGAGTTGAAAACCGAGATTTTAGAATCGTTGAAAAAGTTGCCTCAAAGAGAACGTGAACTTATTGAGTATAAGTTTTTCCAAGATAAAAAATTACGTGAATTGGCAGATGAATTTAATATTTCGCAATCAAGAATTTCCAGAATTATTCAAGCCGGACTTGATAAAATAAAAAGAGATTTAAAAAGACAGGGGATTATATAGTTTATGAAAACGATTTTTGAAAAAAGCAATGGCACCGATGGTATAACTTTTACTGATGAGGCTATTGAGTTATCTTTTATAAATGAAAAATTTTTGAGAAAAGAAAGCCCTAAGCTTCCGCAAGTGTCTGAATTGGAAGTGTTGAGACATTACAAATCACTTTCTGATAGAAACTTTTGTATAGAAAAAGGGTTTTATCCGCTTGGTTCGTGCACGATGAAATATAATCCAAAAGTTAATGAATTATTAGCCGGATTAGATGGGTTTAATATACACCCTAATGTTCAAGACAAAGACGCTCAAGGTGCACTTGAATTGATGTACAAGCTACAAGAATCGCTCAAAACTGTTACCGGCATGGACGCTATTACGCTTCAACCGGCCGCCGGTGCGCATGGTGAATTGACCGGCATGATGGTTGTAAAAAAATATTTTGAAGTTAAAGGCGAAAAAAGAAACAAAGTTATCATCCCGGATTCGGCTCATGGCACAAATCCGGCTAGTGCTGCAATGTGTGGGTTTGATATTGTCGCTGTAAAATCAAATGAAAAGGGACAAGTTGACGTCGAAGCGCTAAAGGAAGTTTTGGATAGTGATGTTGCGGCAATAATGATGACAAATCCTAACACTCTTGGTATTTTCGAAGAAAATGTTTTGGAAATTTCCAAATTAATGCATGATAACGGGTCTTTGTTATATTATGACGGTGCAAATTTCAATGCTATTATGGGACATACAAACCCGAAACTTATGGGATTTGATGTTGTGCATTTGAATTTGCACAAAACTTTTGCTACTCCGCATGCCGGCGGTGGCCCTGGTGCTGGACCGGTCGGGGTTGTTGATAAATTGAAAGAATTTTTGCCGGTACCAACTGTGGAATTTGACGGAGAAAAATATTTTAGAAATTATAATCATCCGTACAGTATCGGAAACGTTAAAGGCTTTTTTGGTAATTTTAGTGTTCTTGTAAAAGCTTATGCATATATTTTGATGATGGGTAAAAATCTTAAAGATGCAAGTGCTTTTGCGGTTTTGAATGCAAATTATTTGAAAGAAAAATTGAAAGGTGCTTATAAACTTCCTTATGATGAGCCTTGTATGCATGAATTTGTATTGTCCGGCGATTATCAAAAGGAATATGGTGTTTCAACTCTTAATATCGCAAAAGCACTTATGGATGGCAATACACATCCGCCAACGGTTTATTTCCCGTTGATTGTGCATGAAGCTATTATGATTGAACCTACGGAATCTGAAAGCAAAGAAGTCTTAGATGAATTTGTGTCTACAATGTTGAAAATTGCTGATGATGCAAAAAATTGTCCTGAAAAGGTTCTTAGTGCTCCGCATACTACTCCGGTTAAGAAGATTGATGAGACGTTAGCGGCGCGTAAACCTAATTTGAAATATACTGAAAATCAAGAAAGTTAGAATAATGTCAAAAAAAAATCATAAAATAAAAGTTGCATTTCCCCATATGGGAACTATATCTATAGCTTGGGCGTATGCTTTAAGAAAAGTAGGTGTAGAACCTTTTGTTCCGCCATATACAAGCAAAAAAACATTGTCTATAGGTACAAAGCATTCTCCGGAAGCGATTTGTTTACCATATAAATTGATTTTAGGGAATTTTGTAGAAGCCATTGACGGCGGAACGGATTACGTTGCGATGATTTCTTCGCCAGGGATTTGCAGATTGGGTGAATATGGTAGTTGTATCAAAAATGCACTCAAAGATTTGGGTTATGATGCCAAATACATCGAATTGCAATTGTATGACGGCATTAAGGGGCTTTTTAGGTTTTTAAAGGAACTTACCGGTAAAAATGATCCGGTATTGTTCACTCGAGCTATTGTCGGAATGATTAGAGCGGTGTTTTTGCTTGATGATTTGGAAAATTTGTTGTCTTACTACAGAGCAAGAGAAATAACTTTTGGAGAGGCTGAAAAACATTACAATAAGGCTTTGAGCTATATTAAAAATGCAAAAACACAAAAGGATTTGAAGCAAGCTAAAAAACTAGCTTTCGAGGAGTTGAAAAAAACTAAAATAGACAAAAATCGTGATGTTTTGCATGTTGATGTAACCGGAGAAATTTATATTGTATGTGACGAGTTTTCAAACCAAGATATAGCAAAAGAACTCGGTAAAATGGGCGTTCAAGTTAGAAAAACTCTTACAGTTAGCAGTTTTTTGAAAGATGCAATCATTCCAAAAATTTTCAGAAAAGGTGAGACACACTTGCAAAGAGCTAATCGTTTGGCTAAACCGTTTTTGATGAGGGATATCGGAGGCGATTCTTTGGAGTGTATTTCCGATGTTGCTTATGCTGATGAACGAGGAATTGACGGTATTATTCATATAAGTCCGTTCACTTGTATGCCTGAAATCATGACTCAAAATATTTTTCCGGCAATGAGAGAAAATTTGGATATTCCAATTTTGCCGTTGATTATGGATGAGCAAACAGGTAAAGCCGGATATATAACAAGATTAGAAGCTTTTGTTGATTTGATGAGAAGAAAAAAACGTAAACTTCAGTTAGAACAACAAAAATCAGAAGAAATTACTAAGTAGAAAGTCGATATATACATAACCGAAATAAGGTAAAATAGATTATATGATTAAAACAATTCGTGATGCAGTAAAAATTACTAATGACAATATTATTTTGGCAATCCCATTGATTATATTTATGTGGGTTGTCGGTGCGTATTTAGGATATTCAATGTATACGGCAGATACTTTGCCGGAAGTCGTTATTGCAATAGTTACGATGTTGTTTATGTTAGGAGCTTTTTTGTCTGGTTGGTTTTATATGATTAGAAAGGCTGTAAAGCTTTCCGGAAAAGTTTTTGTTATGGACAAGGACAGAGCTGAAGCTACTTTAAATTTATTTAGAGAATTTCCGGCCGGTATTGGTAAATATTTTTTATCTTTCATCGGGATGTCATTGCTATTTATCTTGATTTTTTCCTTAACTGCGGCGTTTGTGTATAAAATAGGGATGGCTACTATTGGTGATTTTGATTTGACTCCGGCACAATTAGATTTGTTTTTAAAATCTCCGGAAGATGCAAGATTGATTGTAAGTTCTTTAAATGAAAATCAATTGATTAAGCTCGCTTCGTGGGATTTGTTATTGATGTTTTGTAGTGCGGTGGTTTCTTATTTGACTTTCTTGTGGATTCCAGAGGTGCTAAATGGTGTGCGTAATCCGTTTATTGCGTTGATTAGTTCAATAAAAAAGGTTTTGACAAAGCCATTAAAGACTCTTAATTTATTCTTGTTCATTTGTATAGTGAATTTTGTTTTAACCTTGTTTAGTTCTTTTGCAGTGGTTAATCCGATTTTGTACTTTATAGTGAAAATTTTATATTTTTATTTTCTTGTGTTTATTGTGGTAATGCTTTTTGTTTATTACTACCGAGAATTTATTGAAGAAAAAAGTTTAACGGGAAGTGCTGAGGATGAAGGAAAATCCGAAAAATAAGGTTATTGCTATTGTTGGCCCTACAGCAAGTGGTAAGACTGCATACTCGATAGAATTAGCCCAAAAAATTGATGGCGAGATTGTAAGTGCGGATTCCAGATATGTTTATAAAGGTTTAGATATTGGTACTGCAAAACCTACACTGCAAGAGCGTCAAGGTATTGAACATTATATGATTGACATTGTCGAGCCAAGTTTTGATTATTCTGCCGGATTGTATATTGAAGAGGCTAAAAGTTGCATTGAAAATATTTTGGCTAAAGGTAAAACACCGATTGTTGTTGGTGGTACCGGTTTGTATTTTAATATGTTATTTGAGAATTATCAACTTCCTCATATTGAAGCGGATAAAATGTTGCGAGAAAAATTGCAAAATTATAATTTTGATGAGCTTTATGAAATGCTTGTTAGATTAGATGCGAATGCAGTAAATGCACATATAGAAAAAAATGATAAGAAAAAAGTAATAAGAGCGATAGAAATTGTTAAATGTACGGGGCTTCCGCTCGAGGAAGCGCGCTCAAAGGCACAGTGTCAATATGATGTTGAATGGATTGGGTTGAATTTTGACAGAGAAGAGCTTTATGACAGAATTAACAGACGTGTAGATATAATGGTTGAAGGGGGTTTAATAGAAGAAACAAGAGCTTTGCTGGAAAAGTTTGGACGTATTCAAAATATTACTGATACAATAGGTTATCGTGAAATTATTAAATATTTCGATGGGGAGTATTCTTTAAATGAAGCTATAGTGAAAATCAAACAAAATTCCAGAAATTATGCAAAGCGCCAATTAACATGGTTTAGAAAAAATCCGGAAATTAAATGGAATGTTTATCCGGAACGAAAGAAGAAATAAGACTTTGAATTTTGTGCTAAAATTTTATTAGAAGAGGGATATGAATAATGAAAAAATATACATTTAAAAAAATAGGAATAACTTTAGTCAGTATTTTGGCGGTTGTGTATTTAGGTTTTTTGGCTTTGCCAATAGTCCTTAATGGTGTTATAAAATCGTATGTTCCAGAAATTAACAAACTCGTGAAGGAGACAACGGGGCTTAGTTCAGAAATAGAAGGTGTAAAACTTGTTACAACTCCTAAATTGACGGCCGGCATAGATGTGGGGTTGGTGAAATTAAGTAACGCCACCGATAATATTTTAGATGTGAAAAATGCAAAAGTACGACTTTCGCTATTACCAATTTTATTGAGAAAAATTGAGATTGATAAAGTTGAGGCGGAAAGTTTCTACACAAATATAAGAGTTGAAAAAAATGGTTCGTTAGAACTTTTGAATGATTTGGAAAAAATTACATCAAAACCAGAGGATATATCTACGCAAGATATTCAAGCTACGGCTGTGGAAATTCCGTTTGGGATAAAGCTTTCAAACAAATTGCCGAATATTAAATTAGGTAATTATAATATAGTATTTACCGATATTCCAACCAATAAAGTGTATGAAATTGTCGGTGAAAGATTTGCGATTACAGATTTTGTGTTTAATCGCAAAGTTGATATTCAAACCGTTGGAAAAATTGATTTGGAAGGGCAAAATCAGTTTAATTATGATGTAAAAATATTCAATAGGATTATGCCTAATATGGATTTGCATTCTTTGGTTTTTGCTCCTCAAGTTAAAAATGAAACGGTATCAGAAGAAGTTGCACCAATAAATGTGATTGACTTATTTAAAGCAATAAAAAGCAACAAAATAACTGCGGATTTGAATTGTGATTTAAAAACTGCTATACATAACGGAGATATTCACATTGACGGCGGAACGCGAATTGATAATATGACCATTGCAGTTGATGGCATTAGTCTTCCGGCAAGTTTTGTAGATGTTGTCTTTAAACGTAATGAAATCGATTTGAATTCGAATTTATATTCATCAAAGAATGATAAAACCGAGGTTTTGGGTAAATTTAAAACCGGTAAAAAACCTAACATGGATTTGACTTTCCGTTCGAATGCAAAATTTAATGATTTGATAAATTTAATAGATAGTGTTGCGCAATCTGTAGGGTTCAATACCCTCAGAACTTTGAGTGCGTCTGGTGGCATTGATGCTGATTTTAATTTGAAATCAGATTTTAAGAAAGTTATATCAAACGGTTATTTTAATGTGAAAAATTCTAATTTAAAATACGGTTTATATAATGTTGCGATTGATAATATCAATGCGAATATTGATTTTTCAGATAATCAAGTTAAAATTACTGATTCCGGTTTTGAAGTCTTGGCGCAACCTTTGAAATTTTATGGAGAAATTAAACAAGATGCAACTGCAGATTTGCATTTGATTGCCGACAAATTACCGATTAAAGGTTTGATTTTGGCTTTTGGACAAGTTGCATTATTAAAAGATAACAATATAAAATCCGGTTCAATATCTTTAGATGCGTCGGTTTTGGGTAAATTGACTTCGCCGGATATGAAATTGAATATTAGTGCTGATAGTATTGATATAATTAACGTTCCTTCTGATACAAGAATAGTTAATGAAAGTTCAACTATTGCGTTGTTGCCTTCAAATAATGCTTTTACAGGCGATATAAATGTTAAGGATTTAAGAGTTATCAATCCGCTTGCAACAATATCTTTACCTCAAGGGGTTGTAAATGTAAATGAAAAGGATATTGCTTTAAAAGAATCGTATTTGATGTTTAATAACTCAAAAATTAATTATGGCGGTAAAATTGCAAATTATATGACTCAGAAATTAACTCTTGATATATTTGCAAAAGGTAATATTTTGGCTTCGGATATCAAGTCAATGATTCCGCAAGGACTTTTACCGGATATTACCGCAAAAGGGGCTATTCCTTTAAGTGCTAGTGTAACCGGAGATTTAAAATCTCAATTTGTAAAAGTTGAATTAAAATCGGATGCGCAAAATAATATTTCTTTGTTGAATATTGAAAACTTAAAAGGTCAAACAACCTTGATAAATGGAGAAATAAAAATTGCAGATAATAGTTTGAAAATCCAAAATACCGGTATTTACAAAAATGATATTTCTCATCCGTTAGTTACTCTAAAGGGTAGTGTTGACAATCTTTTAGGACAGATGACGCTAAATAATATAAATATTAAAACTTTGGAGAATATTTCTATTGAAATCCCGTATTTTAAAAATTCAAAAGCGACTGCTCTTGCAAATATTACGGTTAACGGTAATGTCATGAATCCGTTTATTGTTGGGTCGATTGATGTTCCGAATGTAAGTATTCCGACTTTGAAAACAACGGTAAAACATACAAAAATAAATATAGATGGTAAAAACTTAATTGCGAATTGTCCGGATATAGTTATTGATAATTCCAAGATGAATGGTGATGCAAAAGTAAGTATGGATTTTTCAAAAGGAATTTATATTCCGTCATTAACCTTTAATGCAGAGAATATTGATGTAGATACGTTGGCGGGAGCAATGATGAATTTGCCTCAGCCGGCACCAACCTCTGGTGTTTCAACCTCTCCAACATCAACTTCTACTCCGGATTTGGGCATTACATTAGCTAATGGTAAAGGGAATATTTCAAAATTGAAATCGGGCGGAATTGTTGCTTCTGATTTGAGTTCTGATTTTTATTTAAAAAATAATACTTTGTATTTGAATAATATTAAAGGAAAAGCTTTTGAGGGAGATATTTTAGGCAAAGTTTCTTATAATATAATAACTTCGGCCATAGGTGTTGATATGACGGGGACAAACCTTAATGCAACGAGCGCTATAGAAGGGGCTGCCGGAATTAAAAATGCACTTAGTGGACGTTTGAAATTTGGTGCAGATATAAAGTTAAAAGGTTTGACAGAAAAAGAAATGATGGAAAGCCTTAGCGGTAAAGTTACGTTTGGGATTGGAGAAGGTTCGCTCGGTTCAATCGGGAAATTAGATACCTTTATTGGTGCACAAAACGTTACTTCTAATTCAATTTTGAAATCGGCAATTAATTCCATTGCATTATTGCCAACAATTCAAAAAACCGCCAACTTTAAATCCATTGATGGTGAAATAGATTTGGCAAAGGGATGGGCGGATTTGAAATCAGTAACCCTTAGTGGGCCGGCAATGTGTTATCATGTTTCCGGTAAATATAATTTACTTTCGGGTGATACCAAAATTACGGTTTTGGGAAGACTTTCTGCCGATGTTGTTGCTGCATTAGGGCCTTTGGGTGAACTATCGGTTAGTAAATTGACTTCATATATCCCAAAATTCGGTGCGCTTACTGATAGTATTTTGAATTCGTTAACGACTCCACCGAGCGGCGAAAAAGTACATCTTATACCTAATTTGAGTAATGGTGATACGAATTATAAGGATTTTAAGGTGTTAATTGATGGTAATATTGCAAGTCCGAGTGCGGTTAAATATTTTAAATGGCTTTCGGTTTGTGATACTTCAGAAATTGAGACTATAAACATTAAAGAACAAGTTCAAACAACTCAAAAAGCTATCAAAGAAACTTATTCCAATACTGTACAAGAAACAAAAAATGCGATTGAAGCGGCAAAACAAGAAGCAAAAAATCAAGCTGAACAATTGAAAAACTTGAAAAATAATTTTGGAAATATTTTAAAAAGTTTTTAAGTTAAATTGATTGTATGTTTTATAACAAGAACTGGGTAGCCAAGATTATTCTTGAGCTATCCGGTGAATTTTGGTTCATACAATAGACATAATTTAGGATAATTCTAAGTGCTTGACCTTTAATAAACCAATTTATACCGGCAGAAATTTCCCTTTTAAGATTTCCGGATTTATTTCTGTCCGGATCAAATTGGTCATAACGGGCTATTAACTGTACATGTGGAGTGATTTTATAACCAATTGTGCCATAAAAACCTTCAGCTTTTTTGGTACTTATGGCTTTTCCGTTGTATCCGTCCGCGATTGCATATTCAAATGTCGTCCATAATTTTTTGTATTTGTAACCGACATAAACACCGCCAACTGTGTAATCTGAGCCGTTTTTACCTGCATTAACTCCGCCTCCGATTGTTAGTCGTCCGTATTTTCCATTGGTTTTGCCAAGAGGTTTGAAATTGACCCAACCTGTAAATTCCGCTCCTGGGAAAAATTCGTGAAAATATCTGTCGGAACTGTTTACGGCTAAGCTGTAGTCAACTAAAGAATAGTTACCAAGAACCTTAACTCCTAGCGCTCTGGAGTTGCCGAAAGTTCTGGATATTTGAGAGCGTGCGACAAATGGTAATATGTATGAGCTGGAGCTTCCTTCGAAACCTACTGTATTTCTCGAATTTCCGACAACAATTCTATGGTGTGGTATTCGATTGTTTACTATATAAGCATCTGAAATGAAACTTTGTGAATAGTTTAGTCCGTCTACTGGGCGAGGATTAAATAGTAATTTAAAATCGGTATGGTCGTCTTTGAATTTTCCCATCATGCCGACTTGCATAAATCCGTATTCGTAGTTAGTGCTATCGTAATGGCTTTCTGACCAACGGAAATTTGTAGAACCTTGATATGCACCATAAAATTGTACTTTTGATACCGGTCCTTTGTCATAATAGAAAGTTAATTCGTCTTTCAAAAGATATTGTGGAATATCAGTTCTAACAATATCGTTCTTTACTATTTTAGCAAATAATGAATCTTCTGTAGAAGCTTGTTGTTTGATTATTTTATCTTCTTTTTTTTCTTTATCAATATCTTCAAAAAGCTTAAATTCAACCTCTGTGTTGTCTTCAATTTCTTCAGTGACGGAGTGCTGATTATTTTGGGATGTTAAGTAATTGTGTTCGTCGTCGGTGTTTGTGACATTTTCGTGAATTTCTTCTTTTAGTCCGTCAAAATCTCTTGTGATAATGTCATAGTTATCTACGGCGTACGCAGACTGGGTAAACATACACAATATGTAAAATAATAAAATTTTTAGCGCTTTTTGGGTCATTTCGTAAAAATTATATCATATTTTTTTGTTTTTGGATATACTATAAGAAAATGAGGTTTTAATATATGAAAATAGGTGTTGTAGGATTAGGTTTAATCGGGGGCTCGATTTATAAAGATTTGGTTAAATTAGGATATGACGTTGTTGGAGTTTCGCAATCTCAAACGGGGGTAAATATCTCTAAATCTTATGAAATACTGTCCGATTGTGATGTGGTTTTTGTTTGTAGTGCAATGAATAAAACTCCGGCAATTCTGGATGAATTAGAAGATTTTTTGAACGAAAATATAATTGTGTGTGATGTTTGTAGTTTGAAAGAATTTGTATGCCATAAATCATATAAATATAAGTTTGTTCCGACTCATCCGATGGCGGGTACTGAAAATAAAGGCTTTGATAGTTCTTTTGAAGGATTATTTAAAAATGCAAAATGGGCAATTTGTCCTCAAGAAAATAGAATTGAAGATATTGATTTGATTAAAAATTTAATTGAACAACTTGGGGCAAAACCTATGGTAACGTCACCGAAAGAACATGATGTTGCTGTTGCTATGATATCACATATGCCTATGGTTATTGCTCAAGCTCTTTTTTACGCGGCAAAAGATAATCAACTTGCGTTAGAGCTTGCGGCAAGTGGGTTTAGAGATATGACAAGATTAGCTTTATCAAATGAAGAAATGGCCTGCGATATGGTTGCTATGAATTCAGCTAATATTGAACAAGCAATCTTAAAATTGTACAAAGCGGTAGGAGATTTGACAAAGGGAGCTTATCCGGAATTGATTTCTGAAATCAAAAAACAACGTTCTGAAATGTTTAGATAATGAAACGACTTATCTTTTCGATAAGTCGCCTAATTCCCTTTTTGAATTGTTACTAAATTACTATGTTATTATAAATTATGACTTTGATTTTTTGTATTGATAGCTTAAGATACTGTAAGTGCTATCAGAAGATGAATCGTCACCATAAAACAATGACATATTTCCGGCTGAACGTAGTCTGTCTTCGTCCATTCGTTCTTGTTTAGCCGAATTCACAGTGAAGGCCGTAATTTCGGCATCTGTTAATCTGCCGTCGCCGTTTGTGTCCATATCTTCAAAGTGTTCAAGTATTTCGGTCATTTTGCTTTCTGAAATTCCGCTTTGACCTGAAGCATAAAGTTGTTGAAGTTCTGCTTTTGTCAAGCCGGTTGTTGAAAGTTGGTTTGTTCTGTCTGTCATTTCTGTCGCAGAAATTATGCCGTCGCCATCTGCATCTAAATCGGCAAAATTTGACTGCAAGTAATTTGCAAATGATTGATTAAGATTTGCATTAATTTTAGCGTCATTTCTCGCTGCGTTTAAGTTTTCTAATGTCAAGCCGTTTTCATATTGGCCGGCAAGATACGCATGTGTACTATTTAAACCGGCATAAATTCCCGATAATATATTTGACATAAATATAACCTCTTATTTATACTACCACTACAAGTATTTTAATAATGTTTTGCGTAAAGTCAACCCTTTATTTAATGGATATTTTAAAAAACAGTTTTTATGGTATAATTAGTTTATGGAACGACTAGATTTTATTAATGCAAAAAGAATTGTTTTTAAATTCGGAACTAACGTATTAAGAGGTGATGACGGTAATGTTTCGTTACCTCGTATTTATTCTTTTATTGAAGATATTTCAACGCTTGTAAAACAAGGTAAAGAAGTTATTGTTGTTACAAGTGGTGCCGTAGGAATGGGTAAAAAACGTTTAAATCTGGATAATACGGACGGTATTGCGTTGAAGCAAGCTTGTGCGGCTATTGGTCAATCAAAATTGATGTCAATTTATGAAAATGGTTTTGATACTTATGGTGTTATAACTGCGCAAATTTTGTTGACGGAAGATGATTTTTCTATAAGAAAAAGATATTTGAGCTTAAGAACTACAATGAATAAGCTTTTAGAATTAGGTGTTACGCCGGTTCTTAACCAAAATGATACGGTTTCAACTCTTGAAATGGATGAAATGTATGTCGGTGCACAGGTTTGTTTTTCAGATAATGACAAATTATCGGCGCTTGTAGCAAGTGAATTGGATGCAGATTTGTTAGTAATATTATCAGATATAAATGGTTTATATGACAAAAATCCTAAACAATATCCTGATGCAAAAATCATAAGAGAAGTTTCTGAAGTTACTGATGAAATATGTTCTCTTGCAACCGGTGCTTCTGATGGCGGACGTGGCGGTATGATAACAAAGCTTGAAGCGGCTAGGCTCGTTACGCGCTTCGGTGGAAAGGTTCTAATTGCAAATGGTAAAGAACCGTTTATTATCCGTAAAATTTTTAAAGGTGAAGAATTTGGCACAATGTTTTTGCCGCAAACCGAAGGGTTGTCTGATAAAAAACGTTGGATAGGTTATGCAACCAATATTATTGGCAAAGTTGTTGTTAATGAGGGGGCGCAAAAAGCTCTTGTTGAAAGTGAAAAAAGTTTGTTGCCTATTGGTATGTTGGATGTGATAAATGAATTTAAAAAAGGCGACGTTGTCTCGATATTGAATTCTCAAGGGTGTGAATTTGCAAGAGGTATTGTGAATTATGATTCTGATTCTTGCAGAAAGCTCGTTGGCTCACATTCAGATGATATTTTGAAGATTTTAGGGTTCAAAAATTATGATGCCGTAATAACTAGAGATAATATAACAATCTTATAGTGCGGATTTTAAATCTTCTATTGTGTCCGAATTGTATTTTATTAATATTTCGTTAGCCAGAACGCAAGCTATTCGGGCTTCTGCAACGACGGCGCAAGAGTCAACGGCGCAAGTATCCGAGCGTTCGAAATGAGCTTCGGTTTCGGTAAAATCTTGCATATCGACAGTTTTGAGTGGAGTGCGTAATGTCGGGATAGGTTTCATTATCGCATTAATAACAATATTTTCACCATTAGTCATGCCGCCTTCAATTCCACCCGCATTATTCGATTTGCGAATTATTTTGCCATTTTCAATAAACAGTTCATCATGAAATTCAGAGCCTTTTAAATTGCAAGCATTTTCACCTTCTCCAACAGATACAGATTTTACAGCCGGAATACTCATTACAGCTTGTGCAATTCTGCCGTCAATACATCGGTCCCAGTGGACATGAGAACCTAACCCGATTGGAATATTTTTGAAAGTTACTTTAAATTTTCCGCCAAGAGTATCGCCGTTTGCTTTAGCTTCATCAATAACTTTTTTAAAATCAGTCGAGCCGCCAATTTGTATAACATCACTATTGCATTCTATTTTTAATTCTTGCAAAAGTAATTTTGCAACTGCACCTACGGCAACTTCTATGGCGGTTTTTCTTGCACTTGAACGTTCTAAAATATTTCTCAAATCAGACTGCCCGTATTTAATTGCGCCGGCATAATCAGCGTGGCCGGGACGGAATTTGGTAAAAGATTTTTCTTTTGTAAAATCATTAGGATTTACACTCATTATTTTTTCCCAATTTTCAAAGTCCTTGTTTTGTATAACAAGGGTAATAGGTGAACCTAATGTCTTGCCAAAACGGACGCCGGATGTTATTTCAACGGTATCAGTTTCTATGTTTTGGCGTTCGCCTCGACCGTAACCTTGTTGGCGTCGTTTTAGTTCGTTATTTATAAAATCAATATCAATATTTAATCCGGCCGGCAAGCCTTCGATTATTGCGGTCAAACATTTGCCATGACTTTCGCCGGCGGTTAAAAATCTAAATCTTTCCATATTTTCCTTATTTCTTATTTGTTTGCATATTTTAGTAAAGTTTGAACTTTTGTTTGCATCATTTCTTCAACGATTAACCATTTGTTATTTGGTTGTTTTTGAAGAATCATGTATGTTTTAAGTTTGTATGTTTCGCCGGAAGGCTGTCTTAATGAGCTAACTTTATATTTGTTATCAGAAATTTTTGATACTGAAATGTTAGTGTATGAGTTTTTGTATTGGCGTAATTTTGCACCGGCTTGGCCAATTTTCATTTGTTTTATATATGTTGCAGTATCAGTGTTTACGTCAGCAGTTGTTCCGTCCGGTTTTACAACTTGTCGGATAATTTTTGCGTTAGGAGAATACATTGTTGTAATTGTCGGACTGTATGAATTTGCAGCTTGAACATAGTTATTAAAAAACGCTAATGCGTCTTGCGCATCGTCTGCAAAAGCTTTTAGGCCTGTCATTACAAATATTGAACACATAAATAATATTGATAAAAGTTTTTTCATGTTTATTTCCTTTCTACACAAATATATAACGAAAAACATTTAACTTTGTTCATTAATATATCATAATTATTTTATTTCGTAAATCCATATCCGAAAAGCTATAAGATATATTA
>JAZSRN010000094.1:0-4544 GCA_045538535.1 Candidatus Gastranaerophilaceae bacterium
CATGGCTATATCCCTATTTGTTTGCTACAGTCCGGAAAGTACAAAAAAGCAATTGCGATGGATGTTAATGCAGGCCCGCTGGAGCGGGCCATTGAGCATATAAAAGCGTATCAATTCAATAGTTTTTTCAACTGGTTTACCATCTGAATCTTCCGCGTACTTAACAACAGAAGCAAAATCATAATCTGCAAGAGCCAAATTCATTAAAGCTGCTTGGTTTAATGAAGATAACGCTTTTTTGTAACCAGTTTTAAACTGAGCACCGTTTGTATTAGAAATCAATGTAGGAATAGTCATAGCAGCAACTACACCAATGATACCTAATGTGATCAGAACCTCCGCCAATGTGAATGCTTCACGACGAGCATTGTCGCAAATTCCTGCGTGCTTAGCACCTTCTGCCAAAGTAAAACCGAATCTTTTTGTCATAATTTTTACACCTTTCTTTCTCAGTAATAACGAATCTTTTTAAGACTTATAAAATATATATACCAAAAAACTAATACTTTATAACTACATGTAAAGATATGTAACTAATCCTTTAGAATTAGTATTAATTATTTGTCTTTTTTTCTTCTTCTTTTATCAAGTTACACAAGCCTTCCAAACGTTTATGCTCCATTGCATTAATAACTTCTTGAATATTATTAATTTTACCTAAAGCAAATCCCGTTTCAGCAATTAATACGCAGTCATTACAAAGCCTATAACCTCCTTCATATTCAACAGAACCGGCAAGTGGCTTTTCTGCACCGCAAGCATCACATTCGAATGTTTCGATTTCGGAATCGGGATTTTCTTCTATATCATCAATGCGCATTTGTTCTACAACTTGTTGCATTTCTTTAATTATTTCTTCTTGAGATTTCATAATGTTCCTTTATTTTGTTAAATCTGCCATATCTTTGACTGCTTGTGCAATTCCGGTAAATATTGCACGTGAGATAATACTGTGACCGATATTTAGTTCGTATAAGTCTTTAATTTCGTGCATTCTTTTTACGTTTTCGTAATTTAAGCCATGTCCGGCATTTACTTTAAGACCAAGTTTTTGTGCCAATTCTGCGCCATTTTTAAGGTTTAAAAATTCTTGTTCTTCTAAATCTGTACCAAAAGCGTTAGAAAAGGTTCCCGTATGCATTTCAATAAATTGAGCGCCGGTTTTTGCTGCAGCTTCAATTTGAGATTTTTTAGGGTCAATAAATAAACTTACAATGATACCCGAATCTAAAAGTGGTTTTATAAAATTTGTCACATTTTCTAACTGTCCTGCAACATCCAATCCGCCTTCTGTGGTAATTTCTTGTCGTTTTTCAGGAACAAGGCAGATTGAGTGTGGTTTTACTTCCAGTGCAATTTTTTGGATATCTTCTGCCATAGCCATTTCGAGGTTTAATTTTGTTTTAATTGTTTTTGCTAAGGTTCTTATATCATCGTCTTTTATGTGTCGTCTATCTTCTCTAAGATGTGCTGTAATTGAAGTTGCACCGTTTTGTTCACAAATAAGTGCGGCATCGATAACACTTGGTTCAATTCCGCCTCTTGCATTTCTTAGTGTGGCAACGTGATCTATATTTACACCTAATAACATGTTTTCTCCTTATTTTTCAATTTTCATTTTGTTCAATTTTAAAAGTGCTGTGTATGATGGTAAGATAGTTATATTATCATTTTTTTCGCAATTAGACAGAACGTGTTTTATTGCTGCTGAAATTTCCGGTATAATATTTATATTTTCCGGATTAACGTCGGCATATTTTAGTCTGGTTGCAACATCATAGGCTCGAGAGCCCGAAACGGTAATCTTTTTCGCATCTTTTAATTTTTCAAAATCTGTATCCCAAAGCCAAGAAATATCTCGACCATCTGCGTAATTATCGTTTATTGCAATCAATATTTGCGAATTTATATCAACGGTTTTTAAAACTTCACTTGCACCTGTAGGATTTTTAATCAATTGGATAATTGTGGAATGACCTTGCATTGTAGTTTTTTCTGTCCGACCAAAAAGAGTTTTATAGGTATTTAAAGCTTTTTGAATTTCGGATTGATTTAATCCGTTTTCAAAAGCAAATACAATCGCACCAAGCAAGTTGTATGCATTATATAACCCCACTAATTGGGTATCAAAAGAAAAATCAATGTCGTTTTTTGTCACAACTAAAGTTGTTTTGTCGTTATATATTTTTACTTTGGCGCTATAATTACAATTAGGTCTTGCATAACCGCAAGGGCAACGATAATGTCCTTCTTGTGCAAAAAATGTTTTTGTATAGCTAAGAGGTTGTCCGCAAACACAATTAAAAATCTCAGTCGGAGAATTTGACGGTTTACAATCTTGAGCATATTCAACGTTTGAAAGTCCGTAGTAAACAACATTGTTTCTATTTCTGCCAAAATTGCTGACTAAAGGATCGTCCGCATTTAAAATTAAATTCAATTTAGGATTTTTATTTATTGCTTCTTGAATATATTTGGCGGTTGTTTCAAGTTCACCATATCTGTCTAATTGGTCTCTAAAAAGGTTTGTTACGAGGAGAAAATCAGCGTTTATATAATCATAAACTTTTCTAAGATACGCTTCATCGGTTTCTAACACTCCATAATCAAACTTTTTGAAAGGTTTTATTGCTAAGGCAAAAGAATTGGCAATACCGGTAATCATATTTGCCCCTTTAAGGTTGTGAACAACGGATTGATTAGCCGTTTCCAGTATATGTGCAATCAGACCGGAAGTTGTACTTTTGCCGTTTGTTCCGGTTATATTAACTATTTTTTTACGAATATATTTTGGGCAATAAGACAAAAATTCGGGACAAATCTTTAAAGTAACCATTCCTACAAAAGAGGTACCAGATGATTTGTTCAAAAGTTTTATTGCCACATAGATAAATCTGGATAAAACTAACGCGGTATAAAATTTTAATTTCCCTATCATAAATAGTCCTTTGGACGTATTTCCATCCCCATAAAATTGTATTATACTCATTGAGTATAATACAAAAAGAAGATTTTGGACAATGTTTTTATATATCTCAATAGTTTTTATCGCAGAACTCATAATTGTTGCATCTTTAATTTTGTCTATCCTACGACTAAATCGCAAAGTTGTGACATTGAATAGTGCAGTGATAGCTTATAGACCGACGTTACAAAAAGGTTTGAAGAAATTTGCGGATGTAGTACAAAAACTTCAACAAAGTCTTGTTGCAACGACTTGTGCAGTTAAACAAAAGAGAAACGAATATTCGTGGAAATTAATTCAATCTACGGCAATTACGCTACTTTCACTATTTGCGAAAGGTAAATATAAAAAATTGGCACTATTATTAGAGTTGATTGGCGCAATTCAGCGCCACACAAGCAATTCAAGGGTTTAGCTTGCAATTTCTAAAAAAAAATGTTATATTAAAATTGTTATAATTGTAAAAGAGGTATATTATGAGTGATAACAAATCATTTGCGTTCGGCATGGGACTTCTCGCAGGTGTTGTTGGCGGAATTGTTGCCGGTGTATTGTTGGCACCAAAACCGGGTGAAGAAACACGTCGCGAATTGAAAGAAGCTGCTTGTGAATTGTATGAAAAAAATTCACCGGCTATTAATGAAGCTAAAAAACAAGCACTTGAATCAGTTGATTTGGTTAAATATAAGCTTGAAAGGCAATTTAGAAAATTTAATAATATGGTAAAATCAAAAAAACTTCTTAAAGCAAAAGAACTTGAAGAACAAATTGATGATTATAACTACTAAATAAAAAGGATAAATTATGGATTTTTCACAAATTGCACTAAATCAAGGTCAAGCGTTTTTGGCATGGACAACCGGTATTTTTTTAATAGTTGTCGGATATTTTTTGGTACGTCTTTTAATAGATTTGTCACATCTTGCCAAAAATCTTAATGAAACGTCAATTCTTATAAATACTGAATTGAAACCGACACTAAATGAACTAAATCAAACGTTGGCATCAGTTAATGCCATAATAAAAAGTACTGATCAAAATGTTGATAACTTTAAGGCTGCGGTAAATCGAACAATCGGTAAAACCAAAATTCTTACCGAAACAATTTTTGGCGGATTGGTTAACGGTTTTATGACTGCATTTAAGTTGTTTACAAAAAAATAGCCGAATTGGAGAATTTTATTCTCAAATTAACAGTTAATACTAAAGGAAACAAAAGGAGTAAATTAATTATGTCATCAGGAACAAAATTTTTAGCAGGTTTTATTGTAGGCGGTGCTATCGGAGCTATAGCAGGTATTTTACTTGCACCAAAATCAGGTGCTGAAACTCGTGCAATTATTGCCGATACAGCAAAAGATGTTGCAAGAAGAGCAGACGAAACAGTAAAAGAAATTCAGGAAAAAGCAGACGATGTTGTGTCTGATATGCAAAAAAAAGGTGAAGAAATTAAAGAAAAACTTCAATCATTGATTAAACAACAAAAAGAAGCAACCCCTGAAGCTTAATTGAAAATTAAATAGAACACAAAAGGAAGGAAATACAATATTTTGAATTTTCCCCCTTTTTTTTTAAAAAA
>JAZSRN010000033.1:0-28133 GCA_045538535.1 Candidatus Gastranaerophilaceae bacterium
CCCCCCGTAGGCTCAAACGCAGTCATAGCAAGGCTTTCGGACAATTTAGAGCCTCCAACTTTTTCAATGAAATCTATGTTCATACTATTCAAATACATATTTTTCATGTTCCCAATATATCAAATTTTTTAACATTTGGCAAGCACTATATTTAAAATTAAAATAAAACATTAAAACCATATCAAAAATTTTTAATTATACATTTTTTTATTTTTCTCAATTATTTCACGCACACTTGAATCAGAATTGACAAGCACTTTTGCCATCCATTCTTTCTGCATAGTTACTGATGGCATACTTGGCAAGTGATGTGCTAAAGCACGTCGTACGGTATTATCAGCACCATTAAGCAATTTATCTAGCCAATCAAGATGACGACAATAATTAGGTAATTGTACTATTTGTTCGGCAAGGATTTCTTTGGTATTCATATCATCAACATTCAACAACCTTTCAAAAGTTTTCAATCGCAAGTCCTCTGGCATAAATGATAATGATTCACTCAATGCTCTATAAACTCTGGGATTATCAACATCCATCAATTTATTTACCCATTTTTCCATTTTTAATTCATCTTCGCTAAAAAACTCTATACTACGCGCCAATGTTTCCATTACTAATAAATTATTTTTATTAAAAAACTTTTCAAAACGTTCTTCAATATGTTTTTTACTTAAATATTGTAATGAATTTATTAATGCAACATCTGCATAAATATCATCATTATTTTTTGCAAGATTGTCGTAAATATTAATTCGATTCGGTAAATTCATATAATAATGATTAAGATTTCTCGCCAAATATTTTTTAATTTTTGGATTATCTTCAAGTGATAATGTCTCAAATAAGCGATGCTTCAACTTTTCAGGAAAACTTGTAATCTCGCGGGCACAAACTTCTTGGATTTTCGAATCTGTGCTTGAAGCCAAAGCTTCAATTAAAGGCATTCTATCAAATTCGTAACCAAAATTTTTTATATTTTCTACCAAAGCGATATTGACGGCTTTTTTATTGAAATCATACATTTTGTAATAATATTCACCTTTTTTATCTTCAGGCAAAAATTTTATACTATGAGTTAAGCCTACTAAATCATCTATGTTATTTTCATTAATGTTTTTCTCTAAAATTTTATTAAACAAATCAATTTTTTGGGTATCATCATTCATATTTTCAAATGTTGTATATATTTTCTGAGCCTTTTTGTTACCCATTAAATTATTAATTGTAATCAACCCACCTATATCAATAATATAATCCCCAACAAAATTTCGAGGCTTATCATCAGCATAGGCTAAACCAAGATTCTCTAATTTGATTTTATTTTTCGGCTCTGGATAATCTTCATTAATATAATCTACAACCAAAATTCCATTATTAGTATCTCCCCAATAGTATTTTACAATATTAGAATCATCCCCAGCAAAAGCACGAATATACTCAGCTAAACTTTGTTCTGAATAATTACCGTGATTGTTGTGGTAATTATATGTTCTCTTATACTCTTTTATTACTTGTCCTCTATCATCATTTATAAATATTCTAAAAGCTCTACCAAAATTTCCTTTTTGCAGATATTTAACATTTAAAGTATCTTCCGGTTTCAATATTCCGTAAGTTCTAAACAATTCAGTTAAACTTTCTCGCAAAACATCAATATCCGCAAAATGCCTATCAACGGTAAAAATCTTACCTAATCTTTCTAAAAAACCAAATTTGTCAAAATCTTCAACATTCTCAATCCTATTCATCCAAACATCTGGCAAACCACCCCCAATTGTTAAACCTTTTGCCTCCGGATAATTATTATAAATTTCTATCATTCTTTTCTTGCTGTGTGTACGTTTTGAAACCTCTTCGGTTAAAGCATTAACTGCTTCCAACTCAACACCTTGGAAAGAAATTTGAGTTTTAGATTTTTCAAATACATCATCGGTTAGCTTTGATTTATACAAGTAGGTAGGTTTATTATACGTATTATTTGGTTTAGATGTTTTACAATTTATAAAATTATGAAATACTGGCAATATCATATTTTCTCCATTCTAATTGATTCTTGACAAAGATTTTGACTCTGACATGTAGAAATATTGTTTTATTTGTGGGTAGCTTTTCAATATATTTGCAGCATTATCGCCCAAATTTTCAATCAAATATGCATCATACGGATCGGTAAAACGATTTATTCGTTCTTGTCGTTCTATAATACGGGGAATGTTGACTTCTTTAGGAGAATGAACCATAATAAACGAGACATCATAATTTTTCTCCAAAGCTTGTTTTAAAATTTTTTCAATATACAAATCATTAGTTGCTTGATATATGAAATTCCGATTTCCGTCCAACAGATGAGGGTAAATTTCTTTAATAAGTAAATCTTTTGCTAAACGATGAGCTTGTATACCACCGATATCTTCTGATAAATCTTCATAAAATTCAGTTTTTATTTTGTCGGCTTCATTATAGTAATATTTACCTTTTAATCTATTTGCGATTTTATTGACTAACGAACTTTTACCACTACCCGGCGCACCATGCACAAGAATCAATTGTTTATTTGATGGAATATTTTTGATTAATTCTAATTCACGTGCCAAAATTTGCTGTTGCTTTTCTAACAGAAGTTCATTTGAAAGTGGCATTTTAATATTGTATGTCAAATTTCTTGACGCTAAAACCTTATCCGTATCAAATATAGTAATTTTCTTTTTCAAACCTACAAAATATAAAAAATCACTTTTATCAATCAAACCAGCACCGCGCATAAAAAGCTTTGGCAAATCTTCATCGGTAATACAGCCAACTTCATACAACTTTTTTAAAAAATTTTGCCCTAAAGTTAATCTCGAAGGATTTGCAGAATATCTTTCTTGACGCCTATCATTTTTAATATATTCGAAAGTATCAAACAAATAATCTTTCAAAATTATATGTTCATCTTTTGAAATCGAAAGTCTACCATTTGTTTTTGGGTACTCAACGTTTTTATTCTTGCCAACAAAATCCAATATCCTTGACCAAAAAGAACTTTTTTGAGGTGACACAATTTGCTCAACCCAATCTGAAACAGTAGGATATTCAAGCATCGACGGTAACGCTCTTTTGCTTGTAAAATGTTGTTTATAAGGGCAAATATTTTTGTTACTTTGAATTTGCATAATTTTTATTAGTTTATTTAGTCTACCTTTGTAAAATGTTTAGCATAAGCTTCATGCTTAAAACGTTGGTTCAATTGTTCTACCAAATCCGACACTTTACTATTGGGGATATAAAAATACATTTCGCCTACACCAAGCTGATGTTCTTCATTTATTCTATTACCTTGTGCGTAAATTTTCACTACATCTAAAATAGACTCACAACACTCTTTACCTTCATAATTGAATTTATAAATAGCACCAAAATTTTGTGAATTTAATCTTTGCGAAACATTATTAACTTGCATAATTTCTCCTTACAATTTAATACACAAAATTATAAAATACCGAACAAGATTTTTTTTGCTACCTATAAAAACATCAAAACCGACCAAAACTGCGTGGGAATTTCTTGTTATAATTAGGGTTGTTTATAATCTCTTCTGCAAAATTCACTGCATTATCTCTGGAAACAAAATCTAACAAATTTATACTCATTGTTGAGCCATCCCGCATTTTAAAGTAAACTTCATAATAATATGATGAAGATTTACTACTTGTTTTTTTGGATTCAATATCGTATGACACAATATTATAAGTATTAAATTTCTGGTAAACTTTATATTTCGAAAACAAAGTTCTATTATAAACTGTGCAATTATAGTTTATACATTCAATCTTTGGCTCTGGAGATATACAGAAAAAAACAATAATTGCCACAAAAAACAACACTGCCTTGACTTTTTCGGAGAATTTCATCCTACTGATTGCCTCCGTTTTGTTTTGCAACGGCTTCAACTCTTAAATCATTCATCAACTGGCATTTTTCAAAAAACAACTCTTTATCATTTGGCGGGAAAGCATTTACCAATTTATCCAACAATCCTTGCGGAAACTCCGACAACAAAGCCATTCTCTCTAATAATTGATCATTTAACGGATAAAGATTTTTATAGTTTTTATAAAATACCGATTTTGATTCTGCAATAGCTTTATCTTCGGCTGCACCTATTTTATCAGCAAATTTATAGGTTACATAGTTGCTATCATACAATATGCCAACCTTCTTTTTTAACACAAGACGAATAATCATATCAAAATCAGCAAGATACTTGAATTTTTCATCAAAATACCCTTCTTGCTCTAATGTTGATTTTTTGAAAAACATACCTTGTCGCGCACAAGGCATAACTTGAAAAACATTATACATTGAAGGTGCAAAAAGGAATACAAAACCTTCCGGATGTCTGCAATAAGCCGGAGAGAAGGTGAAGTCTGCATTATTAGCTTCCATCAAATTAACAACATCGGCTATCGCTGTAATATCATGAATAAAATCATCACAGCTTAGAAAAGCAACATATTTACCTTTCGCGTGCATAACACCTTTATTGTAGGCATTAAACTTTCCCGTATCGTGCTCTGAAAAAAAGTTTATAAAACCTTTATTTTTATAATCCTTTAGCATTTCCAACGTTCCGTCTTTTGAACCATTATCAATAATCAAATGTTCAATATTAGGATAAGTTTGTAAATCCAAAAGCGAAATCAACAAATTAAAATCATCTAGTTGACCCTTTTCTATAATATTTGCAATCGGTGTGATTATAGTAACTGTAGGTTCCATACACTTTTTCCTTATATTTTATTTATTAAAGTAAAATCCATCTGCTTTCATTCTGGCGATAACTTCTTGCAACTTTTCATCTGAACAAACGAAAGACAATCTAAAATAGCCTTCACCATAATTCCCGAAAGCATTTCCCGGAACGGCGACAATACCTGATTTTTCAAGCAATCTTTGACAAAAAGCGTATGCTGATTTATATTTTGGCGGAATAGGTAACCATAAATAGAAAGTTGCATGCGGAACTTTATCCATACTTATATCCCAACCTAATTCTTTGAAACCGTTTACCATAATTTCTTGTTTTTTCATATAATTACGGTTCGCTTCCTCAATATAATCGTCACCTTCTTTGGAATTTAAAATATCCGCCGAAACCTTTTGTAATGCTTTAAAAATACCATTATCAATAGTCGATTTAAGTTTGCCTAGTCGTTGAACAACATCCTTGTTGCCACAAACCCAACCTAATCGCCAACCGGTTATGGCATAAGGTTTTGAGAAACTATAAAATTCAACGGCAACATCTTTTGCACCTTCAATTTCAAAAACTGAAAACGGTTTGCTTTCTTCATCAAAATACATCTCACAATATGCCGCATCCGAAATCAAAAGTATTTTGTGTTTACGACAAAACTCAACAACCGATTGAACATATTCTTTTGTCGCTAAAGCGCCCGAAGGATTGCTAGGATAATTAATAATCAACGCTTTTACTTTGTGCGGATTATAACCTTCATCCGTTAGATTTTCCAATACTTGCTCCATATCAGGCATATAATTATTTTCTTTTGTCAACGGTACGTGATAACCGTATGCCCCTGAGCTTTTTACAAATTGCCAATAAGAAGCATATCCAGGATCCGGAACAAGAATTATATCCTTCTCATGCACATCATTTTTTGGTGTAGAAATTGCACGAATCAAGTTCGCAAGCCCTTCTTTTGAACCCATCAATGAAAAAATTTCAGTATTTGGGTCTAAATCAACACCAAAACGATTTTGCATACGCTTAGCAATAGCATCTCTAAAATACTGTTCACCCTTTGGCGTAGAATACAAATGAATACCATCATCATCAAGAACTTTTCGCAAATCATCCAAAAGTTTCTTTGGCGGCTGAGCAGTTGGGGCCCCCATAGAAAGTGAAATCGGCGCACGATTGCGCTCAACCAATTCCGGAGTTAAACGCGCAGTTTCCTCTTTCAACTTAAACATAATGTATGTATCTAGTGACATCACTTGTTCGTTAAATAAATCGTCTTTTAAAAATCCCATTAATATTTACCTTTCATCTTTCCTTTTATGCCATAATCTTCATTGGCCCTTCTAAAGAAGCCGTTACAAATTGTTTAGTGTATTCATTTTCTTGTTTTAGCAATTCTTGCGGTGTGCCACTAAAAACAACTTTTCCATCATAAAGCATCAATACTTTATCCGCAGTTCTTGTTATCGTTGACATTTGGTGCGTAACAACAATTGACGCCGCATTAGTTTCTTCCTTCAAACGAACAATATAATCCTCAATCAAAGTAGACGATATCGGGTCTAACCCCGCCGTTGGTTCGTCATATAATATTGTATTAGGTTCGGTTACTATTGCTCGTGCAAAACTTACACGTTTCTGCATTCCGCCAGACAACTCAGACGGGAATTTTTCCTCAATCCCTTTCAAGCCAACGAGAGAAAGCTTAGAAGAAACTATTTCATTTATTTCTGATTCAGAATATTTTTTACGTAAATCCTTGCGCTCTCTAAGTGCAAACGAAATATTTTCGGCAACATTCATTGAATCAAATAACGCCGAATATTGAAAAACCATAGCAACATCACCTTCAGAAGTGACGATTTCTCCGGTATCTTTTTCTATCAAGCCACAAATAAGTTTTAATACCGTACTTTTACCGGAACCGGAAAACCCAACAATTGCAAGGACTTCGCCGTTATCAACTTTAAACGAAATGTCGTCGATAACTTTCTTTTCATCAAATACTTTTGTCAAATTTTTTACTTCAATACTCATCGTTACGTTTTATTATATCATCTAAAAGAAAAATGTCACGGCAAAAAGCATATCCCAAATTACAATCCCGACAAAAGACCATACAACCGCCTTTGTAGTAGCAACCCCGACACCTTTTGCTCCACCACTGGCAAAATAACCCATTGTGCAACTAATAAGCGCAATAGTTCCGCCAAAAACTACACCTTTTAGGAGAGAAACCCCTAAATCTTTCATATATACGCCCAACCACGCAGAGTCAAAATAAGCTCTGTAGCCCAAACCAGCCGAAACATCAGCAGTAAAAGCACCGGCCAAAACTCCAACGGCACTGGCGATTATAACAATTACAGGCATCATAAATACTCCGGCCAAAAATCTGGGAATAAACAAATACCGTACCGGATTTACGTCCAAAACTTGCATTGCATCAATTTGAGATGTAACTCTCATTGTTGCTAATTCAGAAGCCATTGAAGAACCTATCATTGAAATTATCGCAAAACCGGACATAACAGCCCCAACTTCACGAACAATCAATATTGTCATCAATAATCCTACAAAATTTCCCCCACCTTGCTTTACCATTTCAAGCGCAACTTGAGAGGCAACAATAACAGATGTCATACCAACGATAGAAAGCGTAATAGGCAGAGAAGTTACCCCAAAACGATGACTTTGGTTTACAACTTCGCGCCAATCAATTTCTCCTCGCAAAATATATTTTACAACTTCTAAAAACTTCGCAACAATATTCCCTAAAGTTTCTGTAAAAACATACAACTCAGCAAACATACTCGAAAAAATCTTGTACGTTGCTGATTGTTTATAATATTTTTTCAATGCTGTAATCACAAAGTTATTATAGCAAAACCATATTATTTTAGCAATTATTTATACAAATGGCACGCGACAAAGTGATTAGATGTAATTTCAAAATCACAAGGGATTTTTTTTGTACAAATATCCATAACACAACCACAACGAGGATTAAAACGGCAACCGAAAATATCTTGCTGAATTGTCGGCGGTTGACCGGTTATAACATCAAGACGAGATTTTCTGTTATTAGGTAATGATGCTAACAATGCCTTTGAATACGGATGCTTTGTCTCCGCAAAAAACAAATCTGATGGCGCACTTTCAACAATTTTACCCGCATACATTACAGAAACAACATCGGCATTTTGCGCAACCAACCCCAAATCGTGCGTTATCAACAATATAGCAGTATTTTTTTCTTTTTTGATTTCATTTAATAAATCCATTATTTGCGCTTGAATAGTAACATCTAACGCCGTAGTAGGTTCATCAGCAATAAGAACTTCTGCTTCACAAGAAAGCGCCATCGCAATAATTGCTCGCTGCTTCATTCCCCCCGAAAACTCGTGCGGATAAGCGCTCATTCTTTCTTTAGCAGCCGGAATTTGTACAGCTTCCAAAGCCTCAACGGCTTTTTTATAAGCTTCTTCACCCTCTAACCCTTGGTGAATTTTTATAACTTCTAAAAGCTGATTGCCAACCGTATAGAGTGGATTTAAAGAAGTCATCAGTTCTTGCGGAATCAATGCAATTTCTTCACCTCTAATATTTTGCATTTGCCTATTAGAAAAACTCAAAATATTTGCGCCGTTAAAAATAACTTCACCGGATTTTACAATCGCACTTTTCGGCAAAAGGTTCAAAATGCTCATCGCACTTAGAGATTTACCACATCCGGACTCCCCAACCAACGCACTCATTTTCCCTTTATATAAATCGAACGAAACATCAAAAAGCGCTTGCCTAAAGCCTTGTTCTGTATTAAATCCTATATTCAAATTTTTAACTTCTACACATTTCATAATCCAAGTATATCTATCTAAAAACACAATGTAAATAGGGTAAGTGGCGGAGATAAAAGCCCTTGCTTAACAATATTAAATAAACTCTCGACAATATTTTATTTTTGTTGTAGAGTTGAACTACACGCACAGATATAAATAGTAAAAGGAGAATTTAATTATGCAACTTATATTAAAAAAAGAAGTTCAAAACCTTGGTGAACCGGGTGATATCGTAAATGTAAAAGACGGTTATGCAAGAAACTTTTTGTTACCGCAAGGTGCTGCTGAAATCGCTACAGAAGGTGCTTTGAAAAACAGAGAAAGCAACTTGGCAAGAATTACAGCTAAACAAGAAAAATTACATCAAGAAGCTATTGCTAAAGCTGAACAAATTGAAAAATTCGGCAAATTAGAATTATCTGCAAAAGCCGGCGAATCAGGAAAATTGTTCGGTACTATTACAACCAAAAAACTTACTGAAGAATTACAAGCTCAATCAGGTATTGAAGTTGACAGAAAAGTAGTATCTTTAAACGCACCTATCAACAAAATTGGTGAATACACTATGTTAATTAAATTGACATCTAAAGTTAAATGTGAACTTCAAGTTGTAGTAACAGCATCTGAAATATTAAAAGAAGCAGTTGAAGAAGTCGTTACAGAAACTGAAGAAGCGTAAATTTTAGAGGTATAATGGAGCTTAATCAAACATCAAATTTAACTCTTGAATGTCTGGCCATAGGCTCTCTACCTCACAACAACGCCGATAAAGCGATGGATATTGTAAACGAGTATTTTGCAACAATTCCATTTTGGCCGCAATTGGCAAAAGTTAGCAAAAACGAAGACATGTTAATCCAATATTTGGAAAATATGCCTTCGTTTTTTATTGACGACAACAACGGTAAAGTATTCTTAAATAGTGAATACGAAAGTTTTTTTGATGATTTAGAGGAATTTTTCTTGGATTATGAAGAAATAATCAACAATATAAACTGTGAAAAGCTCGATAAATACGCAATCTCAAAAAATTACTCTTCAACATTTCACAAATTTATTGACATCATCAAAGAAACAACCCCCGCCTTTGCTAAAGGCCAAATAGTTGGCCCTTTCACATTGGCAACGACATTATGCGACGCAAGCAACAAATGTGCAATTTACGATGAAACACTAAAGGAAATTATTGTCAAAAATCTTACGCTAAAAGCTCTTTGGCAAATAAAAGAAATAAAACTTGCATCTCCGACAACCACACCTATTATATTTATCGATGAACCTTCAATATCACAACTGGGTACGTCTGCATATCTTACAATAAGTGAAAAAGAAGTTGTTGAAATGATAAAAGAAATTTCAGACACGATTAAAAATAACGGTGGAATTTCTGCGATACATTGTTGTGGCAAATGCGATTGGAATGTCCCGATTTTATCACAAGTAAATATTTTAAATATGGACGCATATTCATATTCTCAAAACTTGAGTCTATATGCATCAGAACTTAAAACGTTTTTAAATCAAGGCGGAAAACTTGCATTTGGAATAGTTCCGACATTAGACAAAGAAGCTTTAGCACATACTAACATAGAAATTTTAACCCAAAAATTTTACGAAGCTGTAAAATATTTGACCAATAAAGGTATTGATGAGAAAATTATTATTGACAATTCTATTATCACACCATCTTGTGGTGCCGGAAGCCTTGACGAAACCTTGGCACTAAAGGCGATGAGATTAACAAAAGAATTGTCAACCGGATTAAAAGAACAATATTTGAAGAGGTAAATTTTTGACTATAAAACTTGCAATTACGGGAAAAAGCGGAAGCGGGAAAACATCAATTACAAAAGCATTTTTAAACATATTTAAAGAAATGTTTCCCGAAAAATCGATTTTATTATTTGATAATGATCTTACAAGTGAACTTGGCCATACATTTGGACTTGATATAAGAAACACAATTTACGGTATTAGAAGCGGCAAACATGAATACAAAACCGGTATCCCCGAAAACATGTCAAAGCAAGAATTTATCGAATGGGCAATGGAAGATATTGTTGTTTCAATTGACGATAATACAGATATCGTTGTATCTTGGTTTGTAGGCTCAAAAGATTGCAGATGTCCAATTACCAAACAAATAAATGATGCCGTAGAAAAACTCATTAACAGATATGATATAGTAATTTTTGACTGCGAATTTGATTTAAAATATTTAAACCAACTTATTGATATAGAAATTGATTCGACACTAATCATCGCTAATCCATCAGAAGAATCCGCACATTTGGCAAAACGTATAGAAGAATTTAGCGCAAAATATGCTGCCGGAGGACAATTAGGCGTAATCATCAATAAAGTTGAAAACAACACTATTTCAAATGTTTATGAACTTTTGAAAAAATACAATTTGGAAGTCCTTGGCGTTGTCCCTTTTGATAATGATATTAATGCGATAACAAGAGACTCCGATAAAATTCAAGAAGCAATCAAACAGTTTTATTTCAGACTAAATCTTCCGCAAGAAAAGGATTAATTTTAATATGGCAACAATTTTAGACGGCAAAAAATTACGCAATAAGATTTTAGAAAATCTAAAAACAAAAATAGACGAATTATCATTAAAACCTAAACTCGTCGTAATTCTCGTCGGCGAAAATCCCGCCAGCAAAATTTATGTCAATAACAAAAAAATTACCGCCGAAAAATTGGGGATAGAATCAGTTGTCCTTAATTACCCTGAAAACGTTACCGAAAAAGAGCTTCTTGATAAAATCGGTAAACTAAACAACGACAAAAATGTAAATGCCATACTGGTACAATTACCGTTACCAAAACACATCAACAAAGAAAATATTATTAATGCAATATCTCCAATCAAAGATGTTGACGGCTTTACACCAGAAAACAGCGGCAAATTATTTACGGGTCAAAAACCTTATGCTTACCCATGCACTCCTCGCGGAATTCTTTTGCTATTAGAAGAATACAATATAAACGTAGAGGGGAAACACGTAGTTGTTGTTGGACGCTCAAACATTGTAGGCAAACCGTTAGGACAAATGTTACTAAACAAAAACGCAACCGTTACAACATGCCATAGTCATAGCAAAAACATGACAGACATAATAAAAACTGCAGATATATTAATTTCTGCAGTGGGGAAAAATATTATAGGGGAAAAAATGATAAAATCTGGTTGTGTTGTTGTCGATGTTGGAATTTTTAAAGATGCTACCGGCAAAACTAGAGGCGATGTAGATTTTGATGCGGTTAGCAAAGATGCATCTTTTATCTCTCCAGTACCGGGAGGAGTTGGCCCAATGACAATAACTTCATTGATGCTAAACACCATTGACCTATTTGAATTGCAACAAAGATAAATCTTATTATCTATCGAAAAAACTATCCGCCAATCAAATTCAAGGCACAGCCCGATTTGATATTGTTTGTAACCATAGTTTTCATAGCTGATATTGAGTTGTCTAAAATACTGATTTGTGAATCTAACGCATCCTGTCTTGTTTCAAGATATTCTTCTTCTTGTTGAAGTTGAACATAAACCGGATCTTCATCACAATCCCAATCAGTATTGTCTTCATTTGCTTCAGTAATATAACTCATTTCTTTAGTAATTCTTGAAGCTCGGTTCATAACCAATGTTTGTTCAAATTGCAATTGGCTCTTTTGCATCGTAAACAATGCCTTTTGTGAATCTACTGCTAAAAATGTCATCTCTTCTCTCCTTATAATATTTATAAATTTGTACTCTCTCAAATTAATAAAGTATTTTAAGAAACTGCAATTTCACAAGACACACAATTCGTTACAATTATTAACATTGCAAAATTTACACTAGAAAAAAGCTTATCTTTTAAAAAGATAAGCTTTTTCAGTTAGATTTTACAAATTACTGTTTAATTTCTTGAGGGTTTAATACACAAATTCCGGTATTTTGCACTTGAATAAGTTGCAAAAATCTCTCAATATCAGCTTGAATTGCCGGAAATGTACCATAATGCATCGGAATAATTGTTTGTGCACCAATCCATTTTGCAGCAACCGCTGCATGCTCAACATCCATTGTATAAGTTCCGCCAATAGGTATCATTGCTATATTTGGATTATATAATTCTTTATAGGTCTTTAATTCAGAATGCAGACAAGTATCTCCCGCGTGGAAAATCCTAACTCCATCAATATCAATCAAAATACTTGCTGCGTGGCCTGCATATCTACCATCGGGCAACGAACTTGAATGAAAAGCCGGCAAAAATACAACTCTGCCCCAATCATAATTTATCCAACCTCCCATACCTATATCACGAGTTTTGCAACCTTGCTCTCTGCAATAATTTGCAAGTTCGAACATCGCAGTTATCGAAACATCTTTTTGTTTTGCAATCTCTATAGCTTCACCCAAATGATCACCATGCCCGTGTGTCAAAAAAATATCGGTTAGATTTTCAATTTTGTTATAATCAAATTTTTCATTAATTGAAACAAGCGGATCTATCAATATTGAATTTTTTTGTCCTTTAATTTCAAACGCGCTATGTCCGACATATTTAATATCTACCATACTTACTCCTTTATTTTTTATTACAACACTAAAATAACATTTTTTATTGTAAAATACAAATATGCAATATGAAGTTTACATGAAAAAATGCATAGAACTTGCAAGATTTGGCGAAGGAATGACTTCACCAAATCCGTTGGTCGGATGCATTGTTTTAGATAAATTTGGCAATGAAATTGCATCCGGTTTTCACAAAAAATACGGAGAAAACCACGCCGAACGCGATGCACTTTTAAAATTAACCCAAGGGGAAGAAGAAGGTGGAACGCTTATCGTAAATCTCGAACCATGCTCACACTTTGGAAAAACCCCTCCATGCAGCGATTTAATCATTTCCAGAAAAATTGCAAAAGTTGTTATCGGAATGCGCGATGTCAATCCTATTGTTGCCGGAAACGGCATTAAAAAGCTAAAAGATGCAGGAATTGAAATTGTCGAAGGTGTTTTACAAAAAGAATGTGAAGAATTGAACGAAATTTTCATTAAAAACCATACTCAAAAAAAACCTTTCATTGCAATTAAAACCGCAACAACACTTGATGGGAAAATTGCAACTTCATCCGGTTCTTCAAAATGGATTACATCCGAAAACGCCCGTAACGAAGTCAAAAAAATAAGAAACCGTTACGATACAATTCTTACTACTTCTACAACGATTATCACAGATAATCCGTCTATGGAACATAAAGTGAAAATTATTTTAGACAGAGAGTTAAAAACCGATTTTAACAATGCCAAAATCTATCAAAACGGGGAAATTATAGTATTTTTCGACAAATTAAAAGCTAAAATTCAACCCTCAAAAAACATAAAATTTATACCTTGCCCAACGGTTAATTCAAAACTTGATTTAGATTTTGTTTTCACAAAAATATACGAATTAGGGTATAAAAGCCTACTAATAGAAGCCGGTGGACATTTGAACGGCCAAGCACTAAACTATGCGGATAAAATATATCATTTTATTGCTCCAAAAATCACTGGCGATAATCTTTCAAAATCTTGTTTCAATTATCGAAACATTGACAAAATTTCTCAATGCGAAAATTTCAGATTTGTACAAACAAAAATGTTTGAACCAGATATTTTATTAATTTATAAAAAATAATATTAATATTGCAATTTTATTATTTATTGTGTAAACTTAGTTAAAAGTGAGGGATATAATGAAGTGTTATAAGGCAAGATGGATTCTGACATCCGAAAATGAAGTTCTTGAAAATATGGCGTTAGTGGTAGACGAAGGCAAAATCGTAGATATTATTCCTAACGATAGTGTTAATTTTGAAGAAAAATATGTAAAAAACCTCGGTAATGCAGTTATTACACCGGGATTTATTGATATGCTAACGCAATACCAATACACAAACCTAGGAAAATCTAATCCTAATTCGTTTAAATCTAAATTAAAAACATTTTTCAAAACCATTGCGTTTAAATACACTTTTGCCGGCGTAAAATCCGACAACTATTCCTTAAAATGGGCAAATATTTTACTTGAATATTTTTTACTGGACAGAAACGAAAAAATCAAATCTTTTGAAGAAGGTGTTTATTCTTCAATCGCAGCGGGAACAACTTGTGTTGCACAAGTATCAAAAGAATTCAAATTTTTTGATGTCATAAACAATATGCCGATTAAAAATTATTTATTCTTTGAAGTATTCGCAGACAGTTCAGAAAAAAGCAAAAAACAGTTCAAAGAAATGAAAGCCAAAGTTGAAGATTTAATCAAACATAAAGGCGATAACACACATATCGGCATTATGTTAAACTCAATATCCGGAGTCCATAAAAAACTATGGGAACTTTTCAGCAAATATTGCCGTAAACACAACATGCTTTTAATGACACGTTTTGCAGAATCTCAAGACGAAATGGAATGGTTAGAACACGGATTTTCTGATATAGATTTGCTCCACAAATTTAAACGTATGAGAAAAATTACTCCGTATGAACGTGATATTGACCCAGTAGAATACTTGTCAAAACTCAAAGTTTTAAGCAAAAAAGTTATTGCGGCAAATGCCAATTATTTAACTGATGAAGAATTGACAAAATTAGCTGAAACAGAAGTTAACTTTGTATACCAACCAATTTATAGTGCCGAAATTTGCAACAAAAAACTCGATTTTGAAAAAGTTTTAAAATATTTTCCTAAGAAATTTGGTTTTTCATCTCAAAGCTTTTCTAAAGACAAAGATTTTAGTTTGCTAAAAATTGCAGCTGATGCTAATAGGAACAACAATATTGAGATTACAGAATTAATAAAATATTTAACTATTTATCCGGCTCAGATATTACGTTTAGACAATATCACCGGGTCAATTAAAATAGGAAAAGATGCCGATTTTAACGTATTTAAACTTGAAGATGGTGAAACGTACAACGACTTAATCCACAAACATAATCCGTATTCAACATACTCTTGTGGCCGTAAAATAGTCAAACGTGGCGATTTGAGGTTTAGCTTATGACAGTAATTAATGAAAAATTTCAAGTCCATACAAAAGGTAATACAGATATTATAGATATCACAGACAATGTCAAAAACATTGTTTATCGGCATTCATTAACAAATGCTGCAATTTGCGTCTATGTTGCCGGCAGTACTGTATCAATTACTAATATTGAATTTGAACCGGGCTTGTTAAGAGATTTACCGGAAGCTTTAGAAAAAATCGCACCGATTGCAAAAGATTATCATCACGATGAAATGTGGCACGACGGAAACGGCTATGCTCACATCAGAGCCTCAATCGTTGGGAATTCCACTATGGTACCACTTATTGAAGGAGCCTTACAGCTAGGCCAATGGCAACAAATAGTTTTGATTGATTTTGACAACAAAGCCCGAACACGAACTGTACACGTACAAGTTATTTACTAACCCAATCTTAAACAATAATATCACAATTTGTAGTTGACAGTCGACTTTATTTTAGATATTATAAACTTGTCCTAGATTTATTTAGTTTATAGAGAGTTAATTAAGGAAAAACCCATGAAATATACATTTACCGGCATTGTTGTGTGCTTATTTTTGCACGCATTATTTCAATCTTCATTTGCGGCAACTCAAAATGAGAACTACGTAAAAACAACACCTTTTATCTATACCCAAAAAGCTGAAGATGCGAACCAGACTCATGAACTTGAGGCAAAAAAAATCAAAAAAGGCGAAGAATTTTCAGTAGTTTTACAACAAAACATTTCCGTTACAGACCCGAAAGGAACCGTTGTTTCTTTCAATTCCCAATATCCTTACACAATTTTTACGGATAAAGGCCCTACAGACCTTTCATTCTTCGGGAAAATTGTCAAAACAACGAGAGGAACCAAAGGTTGCAAAGGAGGCGCAATCAAAATCAAAATAGATAAAATCAAAATAGGAAACATCGTTTATCCCGCGTCTGCTTTCATCTCCAGAAAAGGTAACAAACCGGTTATGCTTGGGACACTAAAAGGCCAATCGAATTATTTACCGAATTTAATTGATGTTGCAAATAACGGCACCGGAACAGCAGAAAAAATTTACCACGACCCATGCGAATTTAACCAGTGTCTAATAGCTTCCGCACCAAAACGCACAGCCTACTATTTTACTGCGGGATTTTTGCAATTGTTTGACCTAATTTCATCCCCATTTATTGCACTTATGGGTACCGGAAGCGATTTATACATTCCGAAAGATACAAAATTCGAAATCAAACTTGACGAAGATATGACGGTATTAGATATTTAAACTAAATATCTTTGTAACATAGAATTATCAAAAACTTCAACGCTATCTTTCGAATGAATAAATATCATACAAGAAATCACAGATTTCAATGTTTCAAAATTCGAAAACGCAAGTTTATTACGCAAATCTTCCATGTTATTAGCCAAAAACTCCATAATAACGGTTTTATCATCAAACACAAGATTTGAAAAATACTCAAAAGAGTCTTTCGTTTTGATACCTTCAAGGTAAATAACATCAGGTGATTGAAATTCGATAAATCGCGCGGCTTTATCCATATTAAAACCGATATTTTCATTTAGCTCACATTGATTGACACCTTCAAGCTCATATTTCGCAAGGCTTTCAATTGTCATAATATTACGACTGTTATTTTTCCTTGCAGCTTCCAGTAATAATGAATAAATAATATGAGTTTTGCCACTCAAAGGCGAACCACATACCAAAATAATTCCACGATTATTTAACGCTTTTCGGACAATATTGAGCGTAAAATCATTTGATATTATTTGCGAAAGCGCACGCGGTGGTTTATAAATTTTGAGAAAAATTCTTTCACCCATAATGGTCGGAAAAGTTGAAATACTAGAGATAATAGGTATATCATCCACCTTAAAAGGAAGTTTGCCTAACTGCGGAACCTCTGAAACTGAAGGATCCAATTCTGCTAACAATTTCAACTTCGCAACAAAAGATGCGGTCAAAACTTGCGGAATTTCACCACGACTAAGCAATTCTCCATTTTTCTTAAACTTTACTTCCAAACTGCCATCACCATTTTGGAACGTCACCTCATGTACTTGCTCTAAAATTGCTTGCTTCAAAATCGCACGAACAATTTTTTGCATGTGATTGTCGCTCAAATCGTCATTGTGCAACTCTTCTGTCCAATTAAAATCTATTGTGTTTTCGTCGGTAAAAATCTCACCAACTGTAATATCCGTTTTGTAATATTCATCAATTTTTTTGACAATCGCCGTCTCCGAGGCTATTACCGGTTCAATAGAGCATTCAGCAGTTTCCAATACTTTGTCTATCGCAAACAAATCCAATGGATCCGCCATAGCAATAGTCAACGTATTTTCGATTTTAAAAAGTGGAATAATTTTATAACGTTTTGCATCAGAAAAATTTATAAACTTAAGGCATTTTTTATCCAAAGTATAATCATTCAAATCCACATAAGGGATATGCAACTTCGCTTCCAAAAATTTTAGCAATGTTTCTTCTGTCAAAACTCCGGAATTAATCAAGGCTTGCCCAATATTAATATTTTGCGCATTTGCAATTTCTTCAGCTTGCTCAATAGTTTCAAACGGAACCAAATTCGCACGAACCAAATCATATTTTAATTTTTCCAAAGTTTTATTTGTAACTGCTGTTTCCATATAATAATTCCCTAAAACTATTTCAAATATTTATCGACAATCCTAACTACATCGTCCAAATCAAAAGGTTTTGTAATATATTCATCGGCACCTGTTTCTTCACCTATTTGCTTATCCTCTTCTTGTGAACGCGCAGTAATCATTAATATCGGAATATCTTTGTATTTTTTATCATACTTAAGCAACCTACTAATTTTATAACCGTTAATTTTAGGCATCATAACATCGAGGATAATCAAATCCGGCATCAATTCTTTTGCAACTTTCAAACCATCTTCACCGTTATATGCGCAATAACAAGTATAATTAGCCACTTCAAGAACAAATTTCAAACTTTCGACAATATCTTGTTCATCATCAACAATCAAAATCTTTTTCATTTCAATCCCCTAATCTTGTATTTCCCACATTATATCATATTTTTGCTCAAGTGGGAAATAGAAGTTAAAATGTAACTTTTTCTTAAAACTTTAGCAATTTTTTTTATTCAAAAACTTTTACTTTACTTCTTTATTAATTGGCAACACAAAGTAAAAAGTTGAACCTTTTTCCGGTTCACTTTCACACCAGATTGTACCTTTATGGGCTTCTAAGAGCTGTTTTGCAATTGGAAGCCCCAAACCGGTACCTCCAACTTTTCTTGATAAAGAATTTTCAATTTGCGCAAACTTGTCAAACGCACGCAACAAATCTTTTTGCTCCATCCCTATACCCTCGTCTTTAACGGATACTAGGATGTAGTTACCGTTTAATTTTTTTATATCTTCTTGGAATATATCATTCTTCTCAATATCAATTGCGTTCACTATATGTGCGGATATTTTAATATTTTTACCTTCCGGAGTAAATTTAATCGCATTTGAAACAAGATTTGTTAAAACTTGCTCCAAACGCTGTGAATCTGCAACAATATCCGGCAAATTATCCGAATGCTCGACAATCAAATTCAATTGTCTTGATTTTGCAACTTCTGAAAGTGAAGATTTTACATATTCAATAACTGATTTTATATTGCAAAGCTTAAAATTAAACGCCATTTTTCCGGCTTCAATCTTGGATAAATCCAGCAAATCATTGATAATTCGGGACAAACCTTGAACATTACGCTTAGCCATATCAAAAAACTTTGAAGCATTTTGCGTAATTTCACCACATTTACCACTCGACAAAATATCCAACGAATTTTTTATAGATGTTAGCGGAGTCCGTAATTCATGCGAAACAATCGAAATAAATTCAGACTTTAGACGTTCAAGTTTTTCAAGTTTCTTATTTGTTTCAATTAACTCTTCGTATAAAATGGCACTTTTTAATGGCAAAGTTACTTGCTGAGCAATAGTTTGGAAGCAAGTTGCATCTTCGGTTGAAAATGATACATCTTTAAAGATTTCGATACAACCAAAAAAATCATCCCCCAATGATATTGGCGTAAACATATTATCATACTGGAACAAATTGAATGTAAATCTATTCGCAGGATGTTTTACAATTTTTACTACTTTTAAATTGTTTTCATTAAGCTCATAAGGGATTTTTTTACCGTCGAAAAGCGACTTATAGTTAAGAATTGTTCTGAATTTTATTGCACTCAACAATTCATCTGACAACTCATACAACGAATTCAAAAACAAAACCGGCTCTTTATTGTTTGCAAACGACAAAAGACAAGTTAAAGAAAAACTTAGCGCTTTATCTAAACCTTCAACCATATAATTAAGCAATTTTCCTTTATCTAATGTCCCAGCAAATTGCGAACTGGTATTATAAAGCGTATTTAAACGATACAAACTATCTGCCAAATCGCGGTTCGTATTTGATAATTTATCAAGAGTTTCTTTGGTTTTTAAATTCATTTGTACAATCGAACTTGTTATATCTTCAGGCATATCAACCGTTATTATTGCATTTGCAAACTTTGACAAATCTTTGTCAAAAGAATTGTTCGTATAAAGCAAAACAACCAAATTCTCATTTAATGCCTTTATTTTTTTGAGAATATCCTTATTACAATCAGACTCAGACGTTATATCAACGATGATTACATCCGGCGGATAAACATTTATCGCATCATAAACAATTGTCTCATCAGAATGCGCCATAAAATCATATTTGCTTTTGGAGTCAAATATATTGGCAAATTTTTGGATATTTTCATTATTTTCAGATATAAACAAAATCTTTTTCATAATATCAATTCTAACAACAATTATTAGATGGGCAAATCTTTTAACATTCGTAAATGTTTATAAATAATTATTTTTTTATTAAGGAAATAACATTTTTTCTTTATCTATGTTATTATTTAGAAATGTACGACTAGGGAGAAGGAAAAATTTATGTTAAGTTTCTTATTTAAACTTTTGGGCGATCCAAACGAGAAAAAAATAAAAAATATTTTAGGCATTATTGACCACATAAACGCTTTAGAACCTCAATTCGAAGCAATGTCTGACGAAGAATTAAAGGCAAAAACCGATGAATTTAGAGAAATTCTTGCAAAACGTCCTACTTCTCCGGACTTTAAGACCGATAAAAAATTAGAAAAAGAAGCCTTAGATAAAATTTTGCCGGAAGCATTTGCAACTGTCCGAGAAGCCGGCAAACGTGTATTAAATATGCGCCATTTTGATGTTCAATTAATTGGCGGGTATTTCTTGCATAACGGACACATCGCAGAAATGCGAACCGGTGAAGGTAAAACTCTCGTAGCAACCCTACCGGCATACCTTAACGCCCTAACCGGCAAAGGTGTTCACGTCGTAACCGTAAACGACTATCTGGCAAAACGTGACAGCGAATGGATGGGCAAAATTTACAAGTTTTTAGGACTATCTGTCGGCGTAATTCTTTCAGGAGGGAGAACTGCAGACGATTTTCACTCGAAAAAAGCTGCGTATGATTGTGACATCACCTATGGTACAAACAACGAATTCGGATTTGATTATTTACGGGATAACATGGCTTCAAGCAATGAATTACTTGTTCAAAGACCGTTCAATTACGCTATCATCGATGAAGTCGACAGTATTTTAATTGACGAAGCTCGAACACCATTAATTATTAGCGGACGCGTTGAAAAATCGGCTGAAACATATACTATGATGGCTAAAATTGCACCACAACTTCAAAAAGATATCGATTACACGATTGATGAAAAAAATAAAAACGCAATTTTGACAGAAGAAGGTATTGATAAAGCACAAGAGCTTATAGGCGTAAAAGATTTGTTTGATATTTCAACACAATACGCACACCACCTTTTACAAGCTTTAAAAGCAAAAGAATTATTCATCAAAGACACCGATTATGTAGTTCGCAATAACGAAGTTATGATTGTTGATGAGTTTACCGGACGTTTGATGGAAGGCCGACGTTGGTCTGACGGTTTACACCAAGCCATTGAGGCAAAAGAAGGTGTACCTATTCAGGACGAAACCCAAACTCTTGCAAGTATAACTTTCCAAAATTTATTTAGATTATACCCAAAATTATCCGGTATGACAGGTACAGCTATGACGGAAGAGGCTGAATTTGGTAAAATTTACAATTTAGAAGTTACAACTATTCCGACAAATAAACCTGATATCAGAATCAATCATCCGGATGTAATCTATAAAACCGAACAAGTAAAATTCAACGCGGTTGTTGAAGACATCATTCAGATGCACAAAATCGGAAGACCGGTTCTTGTAGGTACAATAAGTATCGAAAAATCTGAATATGTTTCATACTTATTACAACAAAGAGGTATACCGCACAACGTCTTGAACGCGAAACATCACGAAAAAGAAGCTTATATCATTGCGCAAGCAGGACGCGTCGGTGCCGTTACAATTGCAACAAACATGGCCGGACGCGGTACGGATATTCTTTTAGGCGGTAACGCAGAATTTCTTGCGAAAGAAAACTTAGATAATGCAGGGATTACCCCCGAAAACACTCCGGACTATGAAGCAGTTAAAGATAGATATCTTGAAGAAGCACGCAAAATCACAGAAGAAGAACACGCAAAAGTTGTGTCTGTAGGCGGTTTGCACGTTATCGGAACCGAACGCCACGAATCAAGACGTATTGATAACCAATTGAGAGGACGTGCGGCACGTCAAGGTGACCCTGGCTCAACAAGATTTTTCTTGTCTCTAGGCGACAATTTAATGAGAATTTTTGGCGGTGATAAAATTACTGCATTAATGGAAATGCTTAACGTAGAAGAAAATATGGCAATTGAATCGCCACTTATTACCGGCCAAATTCAATCTGCACAGAAAAAAGTTGAAACCTATCACTTTGATATGAGAAAATCCGTTCTTGAATATGACGATGTTATGAACATTCAACGTGAAAAATTCTACCTACAAAGGAAAAAAGTTCTTTCCGGCAAAAGCTTACGCGAAGACATATTCTTTATGATTGAGCGTGAAATTGACAGAATTATGAGTAGTTTTATTTCATCCGAACAACAACCGGAAGAATATATTCACGATGACCTAGTTGCTATGATTAGAGAAGTACACTCAAAGGTTCCGCAACTCTCATTCTTGCAAGTAAATGACATTAAAAATTTAAAATATGATACTATGCATAACAAAATTACTGAACTTGCAAACAAAGCATATTTTGAACACGAAGAAGGTATTATCAATTTTTATAACGATGTTATATCAAAATACTCGGGCGAAGATTTTGTGCCACAAGAAATCGGAAGCGATAATAACATAGTACGAAATCTTGAAAAAGATGTATTGCTAAAAGTTGTAGACAACAAATGGATTGATCACCTTCACAATATCGATATGCTTAGAGAAGGTATTGGTTTGAGAGCTTACGGCCAAAAAGATCCTCTTATTGAATACAAACGAGAAGCATACGATTTGTTTAACAAAATGATGTATGAAATACAATCAGATACAGTAACTTATTTGTTCAGAACTAAATTTGGGATACAAGTTGTAGGACAACCCCCAATGACTTCTGATGAATATATAAACGAAGACGACGATGATGACAATATTGAATTAGCATAATTATAATGCGGGAATTTCAAGTTTGAAATTCCCGCATTGTTTTTTATTTTTAAAAAAGACCCTTTCGGGTCTTTTTTATACCATTGCTACTTCTTTTTCAGATGATATAGATTCAAAAATATTTTTGCTTTCATGATTTACATCAGACAAATATTTTGATTTAATTTCACTCAAATCAACTTGCATCAATCTTCTTGGTGAACCATCAGCCATAGAGTGATTTCTCAACAAATATGAAGGATGGAAAATTGTCATTGCCGGATAATCTTTTCCGTCAACATTTATCGACATCCACTGTCCTCTCAATTTTGAAATTGTAGTTTTCTTATCAGTTTCCACAAAAGATTTCAATGCAGTTGCACCACAAAGAATAATCGCACGAGGATTGATAATATCAATTTGTGCTTCTAAAAATTTACGACAAGCAGATTTTTCTTCATCTGTAGGAACTCTGTTTTCAGGAGGTCTACATTTTACTGTATTAATTACATATAAATCTTCGTCTCTTGAAATTCCGGCTTCAGCCAAAAAGTCATTTAACAATTGACCGGCACGACCAACAAACGGTCTTCCGCACTCATCTTCCATTTCTCCAGGAGCTTCACCAATCAAAACAATCTTAGCTGTTGACGGATTACCATCTGAAAAAACCATATTTGTTCTTGTTTTACCTAAAGCACAAGCCGTACAGTTTTCGCATTTTCCACGCACGATTTCAAGACATTCTCTTTTCATCTTTAATTTTTCTCCTCATCCTTATTTCTAAATAAACCTACTTGATATTTTTTACAATAACGTTTTAGCTCTTTCATTATAACATCTGATAATAAAAATACAGCTATTAAGTTTGGAACTGCTAAGAATAATGTGAAAGCATCAGACAAATTTATGATACTTTTAAAATTCATAGCTGAACCGATTACGATAAATATACAATAAATTATTTGAAAAGTCCTCGTCATAATGATGGATTCTCCAAAAAGAAAATTCCAACTTTTCACCCCATAATATGAACCGCAAAGCATTGTTGAAAGAACAAAACAACTAGCCATAACCGTCAATAACAATGGGAAAAACGGACAAACACTACCAAAAGCTTGAGACGTCAACTCAATTCCGGCCAAACCCGTAGTGTTTAAATATGCACCACTAACAACGATAACAAAAGCTGTTGCCGAACCTACAATAACCGTATCAACAAACGGTTGCAATGTTGCTATAAATGCTTGCGCAACCGGCTTACTGGTCTTAACGGCCGAAAAGGCAATCGGCGCAGTGCCTAAACCTGTTTCGTTCGCAAACATAGCCCTTCTAAATCCCCAAAGCATGCAAGCAAATAATCCGCCTTCCAACGCTCTTGGTTTAAAAGCTTCTACAACAATTAATTTCAATGTTTCAGGAACATGATGAATATTCAAAAGACAAACTATAAATGCCGTAGTCACATATAACGTACACATCACCGGAGTAACCTTTGAAGTAAATTTCCCTATAGCTTTTATACCACCAATAATCGTAAAATAAGTAATTACAGCAACTATCAAACCTAAAAGCCAACTTTGATTAGCAAAAAAACTGCTTTCACCTCCGGTAACTTCCGTAATTTGAGTTGTCATAGCATTTATCTGGAACAAATTCCATCCGCCAATCATCGCAAAAATACAACAAACTGCATAAATTTTTGACAAGTACGGCGCAAATTTCCCGATATATTTGTTATATTTCAAACCATTTTGAATATAATACATCGGGCCACCAGCAACCGTTCCGTCCGGATTTATTTGTCTAAATTTTATACCCAACAACACTTCAGCAAACTTTAACGCCATTGAGAAAAATCCGGCAATTACCATCCAAAAAATAACACCCGGCCCTCCAATTGAAACTGCAGCTGCTGAACCCGCAACATTACCAATACCGGCAGAAGCTGAAATTGTGGCGGTTAATGCTTGAAAAGACGAAACTTCACCTCGTTTTTTCTTTTTAATCGTATCATTATGTTCATAATTTTTAGTTATTAATTTCAGTGCGTGCTTAAAACCCCAAATCCCGATAAATCGTGTTCTGAAAGTGAAGTACAACGCCGCAACCATCAAAAGTGCGACCAACAATTGTACCTCTACTCCATTAATCCTAATTGAGTAAAAGATTATCCCTGAAATTTTATCGGCTATTGGTGACAGCAAACTGTCAATAACACTATCCAAATTCATAAAACTATTATAACACAAACATTGACTTTTTAAAATTTAACATTAAATAACTGAAAAACCCATACATTTGGATGATTTTTAATTGATTTATTGAAGTCATATTATTAATATCCGAAACTGTAGATGTAGTATAAGTAAAGGTAGTAACATGCAAATAAACGGCGGCATAAGATTTACAGAAAAAGGTTTGAGAGCTTCCCTAAGAGCAATGCACGTACAAAGCGAACTGGTTGCAATGACAAACGAAAATATTAACGGTTTTGACAAAATCGGTTACCAAAGAAAAGATCCGGTTGTTTCTTCATTTACGGAATTTTTAGGCGTACACGGGCTTTCTCAAACAGTAGATGATAAAGTCGGTCGTATTGCATTAACGGATAACCCCTTAGATTTTGCACTTGCAGAAAAAGGATATTTTCAAATCCAAACTCAAGACGGCATTCAACTCACTCGTGACGGTAGATTTCGCCTTGATAAAGAAGGTAATTTATTAACTATGGAAGACAACAAAGTACTTTCAGTTTCCGGAACTCCAATTCAATTACCTTTTGTGCCAAACAATTTAAAAGATTTGAAAGTCAATCGCAAAGGTGAATTATCACTATACAACCCAAAAACAAATAAAATCGAAAATCTCGGGCGCCTTGGCGTAGTGGATTCTAACGGATACGTTGTTATGGAACCGGAAGTTATGCAAGGTTACAACGAATTTTCAAACGTATCATTACAAACTGAGTTTATGTCTTTAATGCCGGTTTTGAAAGCTTTTGACGCAAACAGACAAATGTTTATGATACAAAACCAAAATTTACAAAAAGTTATTAACCAATTAGGTTCTGCAACATAGAATTGAGAGGTATAAATAATGTATAATTTACAAGGAATAATCAGAAAAGGTATGAATAACGCACTGACTCAGTTTGAAAGACTTGGTCACGTATCAAATAACCTTGCGAATTTTTCAACCAATGGTTATAAATCTGTATCTTTTGAACAAATGTTGCACGAAGATGGATATCTGACAGGTTCAATTCGTACCGATTATAAAAACGGTTCCATACAAGTAACGAGTGACCCTTATGATGTTGCACTTACAGACAAAGGCTTTATTCCTGTGGTTTCACCGGAAGGCGAAGTAGCTTACACGCGTGATGGTTCATTTAAACAAGGCAAAGACGGATATCTATTGACAAGTGACGGTTGGATGGTTGGTGACGGAATTAAAATCCCAACCAATTGCCAAAGTTTCACAATAAGAAAAAATGGTGAAGTTTGGGTTCGCGATGTTATTGACAAACCCGAAAGAAAAATCGGTACAATTCCACTCGTAAACTTTGATTGTCCTGAAGGTTTGAAGCAAAAAGGCATGAACAAAGTTGTTCCGACAGAAGAATCTGGCGAAGCAAAACTCGTAAAAAACCCAGATTGTTTTGCACAACACAACCTTGAAATGTCTAATACCAATATGTTTACATCAATGACAGACATCTTAAGAATCAATGCATCATTACTTGCCAGCACAAAAATGATGAAAGTTGTTGACGATATGTACAATAAAGCAATTAATATAAGAGAAGGTTAGAGGTGAGTTAAATGTTTTCTACACTTGATCACATGGGCAGAGTTTCATTAATGATGGACCTAATTTCGCAAAAACAACGTGCATTAGGTTCAAATTTGGCAAACATAGACACCCCCGGTTATGTACGAAAAGATGTAGATTTCGCAGATTATTTGGGCACACTCAATAACCCACTAGAAACAAGACTTTCCGAAATAATGGGCCCATCAGGCGTTATTGATGAGCGCCAAGGTGAAGAAATTGACCCCGCAAAAGAATTGATGGAAATCCAAAAGAACTCCATTTTTTATACGATGGCAACAAGACGAATGTCTAATATAATTACAGAAATGAAAACAGTAATAAATGTTGGTAAATAATGAGATTGGAGCGTAAATTATGAGTATTATGCAATCTATGAATATCGGTTCAAACGCCTTGAAAGCACACGGTTTAAGGTTAGATATTCATGCCAAAAATATTGCGAACGTAGATACTCCGAATTACGTTCGCAGAATCCCGGTATTGAACGCGACTGAGGACATATCCTTTCACGGCCTAATGAACACAATGAAACAAGATGTTTTCGGGGTTGGAACATTGCCATATTTACAAGGAGGCGTAGTCTTTAACGGTTGCGTAGAAGACCCGACAATGGGAGAGAAGATTTACCGCCCTGGACATCCGGATGCTGACGAAAACGGATATATTAGAGCCTCTAATGTTAATCCGATGGTAGAAATTTCTGATGCAATTTTGTCACAACGAGCTTATGAAGCAAACCTTGCATTGATTAGCATGACGAAAGCAATGGCATTAAAAGCGGTTGAAATCGGCAGATAGGGCATTCGGTTTTGATATTTACAAATTAGCGTGTTTATGTTAGCGTTAGGTTATGAATTGAGTTTTTGTTGGGTTTCACCCAACCTACGAGCTTGAAAACTAAATAACCATCGTACGCGTCGTAGTGGCACTCTGCCGAGCGGATTTGCGGACGGACGGAGTGAAACGAGTCCGGATAGCGA
>JAZSRN010000042.1:0-29777 GCA_045538535.1 Candidatus Gastranaerophilaceae bacterium
CTTGATTTTTATTTTATTTGCTAATAGTAATTATGTGAACTAATGGAGAACTTATATGCGACGTTTTGGATTAAAACTTTGGTCAAAAGATTTTATTAGGAATATAGAGTTTGCAAAAGATGCTGAAAAAGCTCTTAAAGATGGAAAGTTTGATTATTTAGAGTTGTTTGCCCTGCCCGATAGTTTTATGGAAACAAGAGATATTGTTAGGGATATGTTTGGAGGTATTAAAACAATTATTCATGCTTCGCATGCCATACAAGGACTTGATATTTCTGATAAAAATGAATTTGGCAATAATAAAAAAAGATTGCTTGATGCGCAAAGGTTTGCTGATTTATTGGATGCTAATTATATTATACTGCACCCAGGAATGAATGTTGGGGTTGAATTTTTAGAAGAAAGCATTAGGCAATTTAGAAGTTTTAATGATAGTCGTTTGACTGTAGAGAATTTGCCAACATATTGTTCACAAACAAAAAGATTGCTTCATGGAATATTACCTTCTGAAATTAAGAGATTTATTGATGAATGTGGGGCAAAGTTTTGTCTTGATTTTTCACATGCAATTTGCGGTGCAAATGGTTGTAATATCGATATTTTTGAGTTTTTGAGTGAGCTTGTTAAACTAAATCCTGTTATGTATCATTTGTGTGATGGTGATATTAATTCTACTTGTGATGAGCATCTTCATTTTGGTGAAGGTAACTATAACTTACGTCAATTAGTGCTTGATTTTACAACAGAAAATGCCCTTATTACTATGGAAACAGGACATGGTATTCCACATAGTGTAGAGCCTTGGATTAATGATATTTCTTATATTCGCAATATAATTAAGTAATTTAATGTTTACTTATTTCTTGGCACAAGCTTGTTATAGATGTTGTTTTTACAGGGTTTTCTTGCATTTTTTTAGTATATTGCGCCCTATTTTTATATACTTTTTCTAGCATTGGAAATAGTATATCGGGGTTTGTGATGTCTTCATCTTTGATGAGTTCACCATAACCTTTATCAACGAAACTTTTAGCGTTTAGGGTTTGTTCGCCTCGTGATGCGGTGTTAGGAAGAGGAACTAAAATCATTGGTTTATGAAGGCTTGCTAGTTCAAAAATGGAATTTGAACCTGCTCTTGATATTACTATATCAGATAATGCCATTAGGTCTTTTAGTTCTGTATCTACGTATTCAAATTGAGCGTAACCTTCTGCTTTTATATCCGGATTAAAGCCATTTTTTCCTGAAATATGAATGATTTGGTAGTTTTTTAGTAGTTCGTCTAGATTGTTTGTTACAGCTTCATTTAAACTTTTTGCCCCAAGGCTTCCCCCTATTACCATTATTGTTGGCTTATTTGTTGTCAAATTTGCAAATTTTGCCCCCTCTTCTTTTGAGCCGTTATATAACCTATCTGATAATGCAGGTCCAATACATTTAACCTTTTGTTTTTGCTTAACTTTGTTAATTGTTTCGGGGAATGTTGTAAAAAATGTATTTACAAATGGGAGGCTCATTTTGTTAGCAAGTCCAGGTGTTAGGTCTGATTCATGCATAAATATTTTTTTTCGATTTATAAAGCCACCTACTACGACTGGAAAGGATACAAAGCCTCCTTTAGAGAATATAATATCTGGATTTAATTTACGGATTAGGAATATTGCTTCTAAACAGCCAAAAGGAATTTTAACCATATCAATAAAGTTTTGCCATGAAAAATAACGGCGCAATTTTCCTGTTGTTATGGCATGATATTTTACTTCTTTATATTTTTTTACGAGTTCTTCTTCCATTCCGCCTCGTGAACCTATATAATCTATTTCCCATTTATTTTCGATAAACCAAGGGATTAGGGCTAAATTTAAGGTTACGTGCCCTGCTGAGCCACCACCAGTAAAGACTATTTTAGGCATATTTTATTCTCCATTTGCTATTTTATCTTCTATATGTTCTAATAGTAAATCATTATCATTTAATGATAAGTTAATGGTTTTATTGGTTTTTGAACCTAATTGTTTCATTTTTTCTGCATGAGATAATGCAGATCCCCTTCCCTGAAGCTTGGTCATTGCATTGTTATATGCGTTTGATACTTGGTTTAATCCTCTATCGATTGCTTTCATGTCATCAACAAATGATGCTAATTTATCGTATATTTTACCGCCTAGTTCGGCTATTTTTTGAACATTTTGGTTTTGGCTATCTATTTTCCATAAATTTTCTACGGTTCTTAAGGTTGGAAGAAGAGATAGTGGAGTTGCAAGTATTACATTCTTTTTATAGGCGTAATCGTAAATATGGTTATCTGTATCAAGGGCAGCAATATAAGCGCTTTCAACAGGAATAAACATTATTACATAATTTAAGGTTTTATCTTTTAACAGTTTTTGATATTCTTTTGCTGATAGCTCATCAATGTGTGATTTAATATCATTTAGATTTTTTTGAAGATGTTTTTGACGTTCTATTTCGTTTTCGGCATTCATAGCGTCAAGGTATGCGTTAAGTGATACTTTAGAATCTATAATGATGTCTCTATTATCTGGTAAGTGGATTATAACATCTGGGCGATATGTTTTTTTATTTTCATCTGTAAATGATGCTTGAGTTTCATAATCTTGGTCTTTACGAAGACCTGAGATTTCAAGAATTCTTGATAGCTGACATTCACCCCAGTTGCCTTGTGTTTTGGATGCACCTTTTAAGGCTGTGGCTAAATTTTTGGCATCATTACTTAGGGTTTGGTTTAGGTTTAAGAGGTTTGCTAATTGAGTATCTAGGCTTGATTTATTTTTTATACTTTCTTCTCTTGCTAATCCTACTTCTTTTTTGAATGAATTTAATTGTTCTGCAAATGGGGTTATTATTTGAGATAAAGTTGTTTGTTGTGATTTTGAAAATGTTTCATGTTGATTTTTGATTATTTCTGATGATATGTCTTTGAATTTTAGTGTTAAATCCTCTTTTATTTTTTCAAGATAATTGATTTTTTCTTGTAGGTTTTCTTCTTTGGCTATTGATGAGGCTTCAAGTGCGCTTAATTTATTTTCTGTTTGGCGTAGCGAATCTTGGAGGTTGTTTTTTTCTGATTCTAGTTTAGCTAAATTAATCTCAAGATTGGTGTATCTTTCTTTTATTATTGTATATTGTTTTTCTAGGTTATTGTAGGTTTCTTTGTTTTTTGATAAGTTGATAGTTTGTTTTACATATAATATTAAAGTGATAGTAAAAATAACTATTGTGGCGATAATTATTTCTGGATAAAAAGTTGAGATATTGGGAAAAGTCATCTGTTATTTCTTTCAGTTTTTTTAGGTTAGTATGTTATGGAGTTTAGAACTTTATTTTAATTGACGCAACTTATTTAATATAGTTGTTTAATGATTATTCATATTTGATTGGATTATTTATGTTTTTTGATGATTTTTATACTTTTCTACATACCATTTTATATACTTTATGTTATTTATTGTGTGTGCGATACATATTGAGCTAAAAAAATATTGATTTTTAAAAATGGTTGTTTAATATGTTTGACTAGAATACTGGTTGTATTTAGTTATATACATTTCATTAAAGACAGGAGAGATAAATGGTTTCGATTACCAATGAATGTGGAAGTAGAAATGGGTTTGGTTTTTTTGATACCAAATCTAAAGAAATAGCGTTAAAACGTCCTTGTTTTCGCAAAAAAGAGGCAATGGAAGCTTATGAATGGATAGATAGGGCTAAAGATAGTGGCTTGGTTAAGTTTTCTATTGGTATTGGTAATGTTGAAAGTTTTGTTGCTGATGGATATGGTGATAGCCTTTACTCTTCTGCAAGAGAGGTTATTAAGCAAGCAATAGAGCAAACAAAAACATCTGATACTATAATTATAAAAAATATTTTGGATAGACTTAAAGAATGTAAAGATGTTCAATTTTTATATTTGAAATGTATTTCTTTTGAGGATCAACCTGAATTGTTTTTGGCTTTATTAAATGTTATTAGAAATTTAAATAAATTAATACATATTGATTTAACAGGTTGTTATATGTCTTCTGAGCAGTTGGTTGAATTAGCAGAAGTTATTTCTTTGGGTTATGCTTCACAAGTTGTTTGGCCAGAGCTTTGTATGGATGATAGAGTTATAAGTGAGGTTGTGGCTTGTTTTGAGAAAAATAACTCTGTTGTTGTTTTTGAAAATACACCTTTTGAGATGCAAGAAATTGCTAAAAGAAATAGAAGAAGAATTCTTATGATGGCTAAAGATACTTTAGCAATTAGTGATGAGCAAGTGGCAGATCTTAGGAAATATAAGGCTTCTGTTAGATTAACAGTTTCTTTTGAAAAACATCGTCTTGTTGATTTGCAAAAATCACTTGAATCGGTGATTGCATCATAATTTTGTTTTATACTATTTAGAGCACTTTAGAGTGCTCTTTTTTTATGTTTAAAATAAAAAAACACCCTACTTTTATCGTAAGGTGTTTTTTTGTTAGATTAATTTAATGGTTATTTGCCAAGAGATTCCTCAACAGCAACAGCAACAGCAACGGTTGCTCCTACCATTGGGTTGTTACCCATACCAATTAATCCCATCATCTCAACGTGAGCTGGAACTGATGATGAGCCGGCAAATTGTGCATCACCGTGCATACGTCCCATAGTGTCTGTCATACCATAAGATGCTGGACCTGCAGCAACGTTATCAGGGTGAAGAGTTCTTCCAGTTCCACCACCTGATGCTACTGAGAAATATTTTCTATCATTTTCAAAACACCATTTTTTGTATGTACCAGCAACCGGGTGTTGGAAACGAGTCGGGTTAGTTGAGTTACCTGTAATAGATACATCAACACCTTCTTTAATCATAATTGCAACACCTTCTGAAACATCATCAGCACCGTAACATTTTACGCTTGCTCTTTCGCCCTCAGAGAACGGTGTTTCTTTTACAACTTTTAATTCGCCGGTTTTGTAATTGTATTCAGTTTCAACGTGTGTAAAACCGTTAATTCTTGAAATTACATAAGCTGCGTCTTTACCAAGACCGTTCAAAATAACTCTCAAAGGATTTTTTCTAACTTTGTTAGCATTTCTTGCAATACCGATAGCACCTTCAGCAGCCGCAAATGATTCGTGACCTGCTAAGAAACAGAAACATTGAGTTTCTTCACTCAAAAGCATTGCACCCAAATTTCCGTGGCCAATACCAACTTTTCTTGTGTCACCTACTGAACCAGGTACTGCAAAAGCTTGAAGGCCTTCACCGATTAAACTTGCTGCTTCTGCAGCAGATTTAGCTTCTTTTTTAAGTGCAATAGCTGTACCTAATGTATAAGCCCAAACAGCGTTTTCAAACGCGATTGGTTGAATACCTTTTACAAGTTCATCAACATTGATACCTTTAGACAAGCATAATTCTTGAGCTTCTTCTAAAGATTTGAAACCGTATTCAGGTAATATTTTATTTAATTTTGCTTGACGTCTGTCTTGTCCTTCAAATTTTACCATTTTATTTTCCTCTTAATTTTTGTTTTACGTAAATTATTCAACTCTTGGATCAATTGTTTTCACTGCATCAGCAAATCTGCCGTATGTGCTGGTGAATTTTTCCAAAGCTTCTTTCGGATCAACACCTTTTTTAACAGCTTCCATAAATTTGCCAAGATGAACGAATTTGTATCCAATTACTTCATCATGTTTATCCAAACCTAATTCAAGAATATAGCCTTCTGCCAATTCAAGGTATCTAGGTCCTTTTTGTTTTGTTGAATAAATTGTACCAACTTGAGAACGAAGACCTTTGCCCAAATCTTCAAGACCGGCACCAACAGGCAATCCGTTTTCAGAGAAAGCAGTTTGAGTACGTCCGTAAACGATTTGCAAGAACAATTCTCTCATTGCAACGTTAATAGCGTCACAAACAAGGTCAGTATTCAAAGCTTCAAGAATAGTTTTACCAGGAAGAATTTCACTTGCCATAGCAGCAGAGTGTGTCATACCTGAACATCCAATAGTTTCAACAAGCGCTTCTTGAATAATTCCATCTTTAACATTAAGAGTTAATTTGCAAGTACCTTGTTGAGGTGCACAACATCCACAACCGTGTGTAAGACCTGAAATATCTTTGATTTCTTTACATTTTGTCCATTCACCTTCTTGAGGGATTGGAGCAGGCACACCTTTTACGCCGCGTTTTACACAGCACATTTCTTCTACTTCTTTTGTTACTTGTATACGATCCAACATTTTAATACTCCCTTCGGTTATATACAAATCAATTTTACTTCGCTAAAAAGGGGTAGTCAAGTAAAATTTTACGTTAAAATCTTGATAGAAAACTTTTGATATGATATATTGAAATCAATAAAAGGTGAAATTATGAAAAAATCAGAATTAAATCTTAAAATTTTATCTGATAGCTTCAATACCCTCCAAGAATGCTATCAAGACTACCAAATACAACAAGATGAAAAACTAAAATTATATATAAAAGATTCATGTATAAAAAGATTTGAATACACTTATGAAACTGCAAAAAAATTAATGAATAAGTTTTTAAAAAAAGAATATGACAAATCGGAAAAAGATTTGAATATAAATAACATTTTTCGTGAAATGTATGCATTAGGATTAATTGCAAATTTTGAAAATTGGGTTAATTATAGAGAAAAACGCAATTTTACATCACACGAATATAACATTTTTCATACAGATGAAATTTTAAAAATTATACCTAATTTTATAAAAGATGTTAGCTTTTTAATTAATAGTTTCGAAGGTATTTTGATTGATGATTAAAGGAATTAACGAAAAAGAAGAAAACATTATCAAAGGAATTTTATCAAAATATCCTTATGAATTTTATTATTACGGTTCTAGAGTAAAAGGGGATTTTAAATTAGGCTCAGATTTAGATATCTTATTAAAATCGGAAGAAAAACTCTCCTATGCGATAATTGAAGAAATAGAAACGGAATTCAACAAAAGTCGAATTCCGTATCGAGTTAATATTTCTGATTTTTCCAGAATGGAAAATTGTTTTTATGATTTAATAAAAAACGATTTGGTTAAAGTTTAGTAATCCGAAACCATTACGTCTTCTTCATCTTCCAATGATGACAAATCTTTTGTATACACTGCGTCAAAATCTTCCGGCAAATATTCAGGATCCGGCCAAATTGTATCTTCGTCATATCTGCAAGCATGCAAATTTACAGACCCGGTAAAATCAGAATTGCTCAAATTAGATTCAGAAAAAATACATCCGGCCATATCACAATCCGTAAAGTTGCAATATGTCATCTCTGCATAACTGCAATCTGCACCGTTCATCAAACTGTCTGTAAAATCAGATTCCACAATTCTTGCTCTTGTGAAATCTACAGATGTCAAATCTGCATTTGTAAAATTAACGAACGACAAATTACAATCTGCAAACGAACTTGAATTCAAATCAACATCAGAAAAATCAATTTCGTTCAACACAATTCCTGAAAAGTCAACTTCGGACAAATCAACTTCTTCTTGTTCAAGTTTCCACTCATTAAATTTTTCGGGGTTCTTTTGTAAAAGTTCGACTAATTCTTCTTTAGTATAATCTATCATCTATTTCTCCTTTTAGTCCTGTATATTTATCAATTAACATCATATTAAACAATTTTGTTTTTAAGCGCTTTTAATGCTGCTTGTAATCTATCATCAACTTCCAATTTTTGCAATATACTTGCAACATGCGCTTTCGTTGTATTAATACTTATCACAAGAAGTTGCGCAATCTCCATATTGCTATAACCTTCTGTCATAAGTTTTAGTATTTGTGCTTCTCTTGCCGTCAAATCGTAATCTCTTTTAGCGGTTTCCGTATCAACAGCAGAGGAATTTGTTGTTGCGCGCAAAACTATATCCGCAATACTAGGATCAAACCACGCCGCACCATCAGCCACAGATTGAACAACTTGAACTAATCTTTGTGGATTAATTTCTTTCGAACAATATGAATTAGCACCGGCTTTCAAACTGTTTAAAACTTCCTTTTCATCATTATGAGAAGTCAAAATAACAATTTTTACCTCGCTATTTGCTTGACGAATTTTTTTGGTTGCTTCAATACCATTCATTTTAGGTAAACCTAAATCCATAATCACAATATCGATTTTGTTATTATTAAAAATCTCAATTGCACTTTCTGCCGAATCAGCCTCATAAATTGTCTCAATATAATCAACATTTTCAAAGGTCGTTTTAAGTCCGAATCTTGTCAATTCGTGGTCTTCCACAATAAGAATGTTTTTTTTCATATACTTAATTCCTCTTTTGCAGGTGAATATTCAGGATTTAGAATAAGACTTTTTCTGAAATTGATTGATGCATTGTTCTGTTCACCTTCAGCTTTAAATATCAATCCTCGATAATAATAATATCTAAAATCATTTTCGTCAATATAGTTTGCAATTGCTAAATGTTTTTTAGCTTCTTCAAAATTTCTGCGGTTAATTTCAATTCTGGCCAAATCCAACCAACCGTCTTTAAAATCTTTATTTATCGCAATAGACTTTTTGATATAATCATATTCTTTTGTATTGTCTAAAAGCGCAACTTCATAATACGCAAGATAACAATTTGAATACGTTTTTAGAATTTTGGTATATATTTCAGTTGCTTTTTTAGTTGCACCCATTTTTTGATATATTTGTGCAACTTTTGTTAATGTTGTAGAATTTTTCTTATTTTTTTCAGAAGCATTTTTGTAATACTTCAAAGCAACCTTATAATCATTTTGTCTGCAACACAAATCCCCCAAAACCTCTAATGCCATAACATTTGAGCTATCAAGTTTATTAGCTTTTTGTGCATTATCCAACGCTTTTTCAAAATCGTTTGTATCAAAATATGCACGAGAAAGCAACGCATAAACTTCCTTTGGTGCTTTCTTTTTATTTATTGCCACCATTTGCAATGTTCTGATAGCTTTTGCATACTCTTTCTCTAAATAATAGTAATAGCCAAGATGATAATTTTTGTCCGCATCTTTTTTGGCAACTTTATACAAAATATATTGCTCTATCGCATTAATTTTTCGGTTAAATTCCGTTGTATAAAAATTTTGTTTTTTTAACGTTTCAACAATCAAAAGTGCTTCTTTATTCTTTTTGTTTTCCGCCAAAATTTCTGCTTTTAATCTTTTGTAATTCAAATTTTCTTCATTAGTTAAAATTGCTAAATCTATATGTTTTAACGCAGCCTCTATATTGTTTGATTTTAAATACCCCAAAGCCGCAATATAATTGGCATAATCGGAATCCGCCAACAAATCTGTATTTTTTACTAATTCGGCAGTAGCTTCTTTACTTTGGTCGTTGTACGTGATATTTGAAAACACTTCAGCGAGATATAACTGATCTTGTTTCTTAAGTTTTTTTTGTGGGAAATAAAATCTTTGGACATCATCTATCCAAAAAGAGGAATAATCGTTATTCTCAATTTTGGAAGACGCAAGTTTTGCCAAATCAAAAAACCCGATTGATGCCATTTTTTCAGCAATAACCATATATCCGTAATCATTCGGCTGCATTGTTTCTATCAAAATTTTGTAATCATTATATGAGGATTTGACATTACATTGAACAAATTTTTCAAACGCAATAGAAAAAATATTTTCTAAATTGTTTTGACTTAGAAAAATCTTCTTTGGAGGTTGAGTCGTATCGACCGAAGAATTGCTGTAAGATTGCGTAATCGGATTTGCAAACGGAATTCTGTCATAAAAATTTTCGGCATTAACAGGTAACACCATCATTGCCATTGAAAATATTAAACTCGTTTTTATGTAACTATTTTTCATTAATTTTAATTTTGGCCCTCATTATTAATATTCCCTAAATAATAATTATTAAACAAGTTTATAACATTTTCTTCATCATCCGACTTGTCATCCTTATTGATAAATTCATAAATATCTTTTAAACAATAATTTTGAAGAATATTTTTATCTTCATCCTTAAAAGTATGATAATTTTCGGTTAAGAAAACATTTATAATTTTATCTAACCCTATTTTTAAGAATGTGTCAACAATATTTTTATCAAAATGACTTCCGGAATCTTTCAACAAAATATTTACAGCATTACCAATCGGCATTCTATCCCGATAATGACGTTTTGATGTAATGGCATCAAACACATCTGCAACGGCCAAAATCCTACCTCCATAAGGGATTTCTTCACCTTTAAGATGTCTGTAATATCCGCTTCCGTCAAATTTTTCATGATGCGAACAAGCAATTTCCGTTATTTTTTTGAAATTTTCAGACGTATGAATTTTGTCGAGAATATCGTGGGTTATTTGTGCATGCTCTTGTATATGTCGATATTCTTCATCGGTTAATTTACCTTCTTTTTGCAAAACACTGTCGCGAATTCCAATTTTACCTATATCATGCAATGTTGCCGCTTTTTCTATAAGTTCTTTTTCATTTAAAGGTAAATCCAATTCGTTCGCAATTAACATCGAATATAATTTTACTCTACTCGAATGACCTGCCGTAATTTTATCGCGGGCATCTATAGAAGTCGCTAATGTATCAATAAAACTTTCGAAAAGAATTTTTTGCTCTTTATAAAGTTCTTTTTGTTGTTCAAAAAGTTGAGCATTTTCAATCGCAATACTTGCACTGCCACCGATTGCAACTAACAAATCTTCATCATTCTTTGTAAATACACCGTTTATCTTATTAAGAACCTGAAAAGCACCAATAATTTCTTGATTATTATTTTTAATAGGCATACAAAGAATAGTTTTTGTCCGATAACCGGTTTTCAAATCCACTTCTTTATTAAATCGCGCATCAGAATATGCATCTTCGATATTTATACTTTCTCCGGATTGCACAACATAACCGGCCAAACCTTTGTTTGCAGGAAAACGAATTTCTTGACTATCCATACCTAACGCAACCTTTGACCAAATCTCGTTCTTTTCTTTATCGTACATAAATACAGTACATCTATCGGCCTGAATAGCAATTTTTGTTTCTTCCGCAATAACCCTGAGCAAAACATCGATATCAGTTTGTGCAGTAATAGAACGCCCAATTTTAACAAGCGAAATTAATGGATCACTTGCAACTGGAAGCGAAAATTCAACATTATTTTTTACTTGCTTAATTCTGGTTATAATATATCCCGCAACCCCAAACTCATCGTTTATCAACGCTATATTTTTTGCATTGTCATAATGAATAAGTGCCAATTCTCTATTGTTTTCGCCAAAATAAATATTGGCAATACAAAATTGATAAAACAATTCCGCATTTCTACCCCTTGAAATTTGAGCAAGACAACGTGCATCTTCCAACAGTGCTTGTGATTCTTTATAATTTTTCTTATCTTCCAGATACTTTTTCAAAGCAGTCAAACTCATTGTTAGGGAAATATATTCAGAAGAATTTTCTTTCTTAAAAATTTTCTGAGCTTTTACAAGTAAATCACCCGCTTTGTCAAATTCTTTGTTTTCTAATGCTAAAATGCACTCTTTTACTAATTTTTTACCTTTTTGTATTTTTTCTTCTACCATTAACACACCCATTTTTACATATTAATATTTTTATTGTACAATAATTTTATAAAAATAACAAACGTACAAATGAATGAGAATGAATATTTAGGAGAGACATGAAAAAGATTACGATTTTAATTCCGGTATTTAACGAAATAAATACCCTTGACAAAATTATTAAAAAAGTAGAAGATGCAAAGTTTTGCGGTCTTGAAAAAGAAATTATTTTGATTGACGATTGCTCAACAGACGGCACAAAAGATTTGTATCAGAATTATCCGTATAAAGTTTTATATCACGAAGAAAATCAAGGCAAAGGAGCAGCGTTAAGAACTGGATTTAAAGAAGCTACAGGCGACATCATAGCAATCCAAGACGCCGATTTGGAATATGATCCTATTGATTATGAACCGATGATTCAATTGCTTGTAAATGATAGAGCAGATGTTTGTTACGGCTCAAGACTTACTGGCAGTAAACCTTCTCGTTCATTTATGTTCCACCACCTTTTAGGCAATAAATTTTTATCTTTTTTAACAAATGTTCTATACGGTTCAACTCTTACTGACATGGAAACTTGCTACAAAGCTTTCAAAAGAGAATTTATTCAAGATATTGAAATTAAATCTAACCGATTTGATTTTGAACCGGAAATTACAGCCAAAGTGTTAAAAAAAGGCGCAAGATTATATGAATTGCCAATCTCATATTACGGTAGAGAATTTGCCGAAGGTAAAAAAATAACTTGGCGCGACGGAATTCATGCCATTATCGCACTCGTAAAATTTAGATTTATCGATTAATTGTCATTTGAAATTTTTATAATATCAGTTTTTATTCTGTTTAAAATATTAAACAAATATTCGCTGTTATGTGATTTTTCAAATTCTTTAAAGGCTTCTTTCAACCGCTCAAGACTCTGTGTTCTTATTTTACGCACATCTTGTTGAAATTGAGTTGTTTGCATTTTTCGAGAAGTTTTTACTTCTCCTTTATGTCGTTGAGAAAAAACTTTATTATATTCTCTAGCTCGTTGCAAATTTTTTTCTCTAGCAATATCCGCATTTTCGGTTATGTAACTTTTGAGAGAAATCATTGCCTTCTGTAACGGTTCAAGGTAATCAAAAAGTCCACTTTCGACAAGTTCTTCTGCGGTAGCAATCTTTAGAGTTGGGGGAATTACATTAGGATATTTCGGATTTAAATTTACAATTAACTTATCATCATTTTGCAATAAAAATATTTTTTGTATTTTATCATCAGGAGATAATACCACCAATTTAGTCAAACCTTCGTGTTGAGAATTTTTGACTGGAAGGAACGACAATTTTTCTCCAGCGGGATTAATATTAACAAAAGTAAAACCGCCTCTACCTTCTTTAGCCTCTATTAAAGGGCAAGAAGTTTTCAAAATCCCGCGCTGATTTGGATTGAGTTTTTCTAATTTATCGGCTATTTGTCCATAAAGTTCTATTGCACCAGACAAAAACTCTCTATGTTGTCCGTCAATTAATTGAGGATTTCGTGTGCGCGGTTTTAATAAAAATGTTTTGAAACTTGAAAGCTTTTTATCTATTTCAATCAGATATTTTTCAAATTTTTGCGCAACACCACCTTTTAGTTCTTCATTTGAATAAAAATCAAATTTATCCGGAATATATGATGGGTATTTTTTATTAAAATTTGAAACTAATTCAGCATTATCTTTTATCAAATAAGCATCAATAATTTCACCATCTAAATTTGAAACAACCATTCGCGTAAGATTTTTATATTTTTGTGATTCGATAGGCGCAAGACAAATTGTAAGATTTTCTGCTCCAACATTAATAAACTCATGAGCTTTTTTGACGGCAACAAGATGATAATCCCCAAATTCACGTTTTAATTTTAATGCTGCATTAGGATTTGTATCCGACAATATCTTGTCAATCTCTGCATATTTTCGTAAGGCATTTTTCAATATATTAATTATAAAAAAATTTAAATTCCCAGCGATTGGTTTTAAATCATCATTTTTTACTTTTGAAAGATATTTACGAATTTTTAGTAAATCAAAATCCATTTCATCAATATTTGTTGACAAAAATTTTTCAAAATCATTTTTTGCATTTTCAATAGGAGAAAGCGGAACTATTTGACCATCCTCTCCATATTTTTCTAATCTACCTAACGACAAATTGATTATATAATTATTTTCAGTTTCACCACTCAATGATATATGAAAATATTTATTGATATCTTCCAAAAAGCCCATTCTCAAAATTTTTTTATCTTTCCCAAAATTTCTAAATATCAAATCTTTATCAACAAATTCCACGTTAGGAATTTCGGCACTAAGCTTTTGAAGACCCACATCATTCTTTTTCTGCAAAATTTGGAAAATATCTTTACAACTTTGTATAATCGGTATTAATTCATTATATGTATTAGGATTGATAAATTTTTTGCTAGTAAAATTTATATTTTGATTTTGATAACGAGTATTCAAATTTGTATTATATCGGTTTGTATAGTTATATGGGGCAATAGATGTAATCAACATTATAAAATTCTCCTAAAATTATAAGTTTCGTAAAAAAAATATTTGCTAAACCTTGCAAAAATATTACAGGCGTAGTATAATTTATTTGTGGTGTTAATGTGTAGGTGAGTGTATGGCTAAAATCAGCAGTTTAAAATTTGGTAATAACCCTTATTTTTTGAAATCTCAAAACATTTTACAGTCTCAAAATGCACAAAATAATGCACGTCAAGAAGCCAAACAAGAACTAATCAACAAAAATTACAACGAAATTTATACACATGAAATGGCACACAAACTTGCAGGAGGACATTTAGCCGGCGGAATTGTGATTGAACGTAACCAAGACGGTATACCTATTGCGGGGCATGTCCCAATAAAAATGCCGGCACTAAATCCGGACAATCCGAAAAAAACCGCTCAAGATGCAGATACAGTAATTAGAGCGGCTATGGCACCTTCGGATCCGTCATCGCAAGATTACAAAGTTGCAGCCCAAGCCCGCGATATTAAATCCCAAGCGTTAGATATGGAAAATAAAAAGAAAAAAGGATTAAATATTTTGGCTTAAGACAAATATTTTATCTATAAATTCCCCATTTTTTCTGCAATTCTTCCATCTGCCCCGACGAAATCATCGTGCTAATAATGATATCGAGTTTTGTTTCAAGAGTTTTAGTTTCTTCGCTTTTTCTAAAAGCTATTGCGTAAGGTTCTTGTGAATACCTTTTCGGCAAAACTTTTACAGACTTATCAGATAAAGCAAAATTCATCAAAATTGTATCATCAGCAATCATTGCATCAGCTTTACCAGCCTTTAGCGCACGGAAAGCTTGAGGATACGTTTTGTAACCTAATATCACTGCATTTGGAACACTTGTTCTAATACTTTTTTCACTGGTAGAACCAAAAACTATTATTATTCTCTTATTTGCCAATTGTTTTAACGAATTTATATCACTATTATTGTTAACCAAAATGGCTTGACCAGCCATATAATAAGGCGTTGAAAAATTCACAATCAATTCTCTTTGTTCAGTTATGGACATAGTCGCAACCAAAATATCCACTTCTTTAGCTTCCAATTTCATCAATCTATTAGAAGGTGTAACCGGCACAAATTCTATTTTTCTTTCATTTCCTAAAAGCGATTTAGCAATTATTTTAGAAAGTTCTACATCAAATCCTGTAAGATTTCCATTTTTATCATAAAATCCGAACGGTTTTGTATCAGTTTTTACTCCGACAATAATTCTACCGCGAGAATTGATTTCCTTTAATGTGTCAATACTTTCATTTTCGTTTTTCTTTCCACAACCGGAACACATTAAACAAATGCCAAATAATAATATTAAAATTCTTTTCATTATAACCACCTTTTACGAATGAAGCTGGAACGAACATTTTGTACAATGACCTTTTGGCGTCAAAATAAGGTTATCCTCAAGGTCGTAAAGTTTAGCAATTCTTGTCGTCATATCCGCACCGCAAAGAGGACATTTAAGCCCACCAGCACCATTTAAAATAAGTTCTTTTAAACTATCAATGACTTGCTCAGATACCGTATAATTTGTATAATCTTTTTCCAATGCTTTGATATCTTCTGGATTACATCTCAACCCTTTGGCAAGATTTTGCCGTACAGAAGTTGCCAAAAACAAATCTTTACCGCTTTCAATATCTTCAATAATCTCTATCGGCAAATTACATTTCATCGCAAGGCCTTTAGGTGAAAGTCCTAAATTATCTCTCTTTTTTTGAACAAATTGCGCAAGTGTTTTCATAAAAACTCATTTCTTTTATCTATTTTGATTATAGACAAAAAACTCTCTTTAGACAAGAGAGTTTTTCTTTTTTGTGTAGAAATTGATGTGAATTTTTGTTATGGAATTTCGTACGTTGGTTTTGAAGCATTACTTTTAGCTTCAATATAATCGTTGTACAAATCATCCAAGTGGACATCGTGACGTTTAACTTTCCAATCAGCGTATCTCCAAGTTTCAACTTCTCCGTTTGGTAAATCGGTATTATTGAAAATACTTTGAGCTTTGTCACCTTTTGTAAAGGTACCGATATATTTAAGTTCGCCGTTTTCTTTTTGTTCAAACTTATTGATTTTATTACCAACATTTTGGAACAAGTACGTTTTGAAAGGAACCCAATCCAATTTATTTTCAGGTTTTTCATGCGGATTTCTAGCAGTTTTGACTTGCGCAATCAAACCTTTACCTTTTGCAATTGAAAATTCTATTCTTGAATACATTTTATCATCATACCAATCTGTAGTTGTATTGTCATAGACTAATGTACCTACAGAAGATTCTCTACCATTGAACATCAAGTTGTTGACAGAAGTTTCCCATTCATCATAGAATTTCATATTTACAGGAATACCTTTACCAGCAGTGTCTATATCTAAAGTACCAAAATCATTAAGAATAGTATCTGCAACTTCAGATTCAAAATTAGGCATTACATAAACTGTATCACCAGGGATATATATAGGTTTGTCAATAAAGATTGTATCTCTATCCTCCACCCATAATGTATCAACTTTAACTACAGGTTTATCGACAAACACTGTATCAGGGCCAAACACAATAGTATCTCTAACCATAACGGTATCCGGATCTTGCGGTACAGGAACCAATTTATCAACATATTGTGTATCTCTTACATACACAGTTTCACCCGGAATATATTCTTTTATGTATACTGTATCACCTTTTTTAGCAGTATCTACCGGACAACAAATCGGGAAATAATGTTCATGATTAAAATTAACCTCTTTTTCATACAAATCCTCACAAGAAGTCAACGTGCCTGCGGCTAACATTGCACCTAATGCATAATTTCTTGCTGAACGAAGTGCTCTGCTTCTTTTTTCTTCAGAAGCTTGCATTTGCTCTAATGTTTGCCATTTTGTATCATTATATTTTTGTTCTTTTGATTTTTTACCTTCAAAACCCAAATTATTTTGAGTACTAAAACTGTTAATTGCGTTTACCTGCATTGAGGAACCTCCATTTTCTACACTTTTACGTGTATATATGAAAAAAGAACATAATTAAAATTGCTAGTTTTTAACAAAATAATTAAGTTCTTTTTAAAATTCATTGATATAATTGAATTTCAGCCATATATTATAATTTAATATATCTTAATATACTAACGTTCAGCCAATTTTTGACGAACTTTTTCTTCAACTTCTGCCAAAATTTCAGGATTTTCAGTCAAAAATTCTTTAGCTTTTTCTCTTCCTTGACCAAGCTTTTCATCATTGTAACTAAACCAAGAACCGGCTTTTTTAACGATATCCAAATCAGTTGCAACGTCAAGGATATTACCGATTTTACAGATACCTTTACCAAAAATGATATCAAATTCGGCAGTTCTGAAAGGCGGAGCAACTTTATTTTTCAAAACCTTAACTCGGACATGGTTTCCGATATCACCATCGTCACCTTTCAAACCTTCTGCACGTCTAATTTCCATACGAACAGAGGCATAATATTTTAGTGCATTACCACCGGTTGTAGTTTCAGGATTACCATACATAACCCCGATTTTCATTCTCAATTGGTTGATAAAAATAACGGTTGTGTTAGTTTTACCGATTACACCAGTCAATTTTCTCAAAGCTTTACTCATCAAACGAGCTTGAAGCCCCATTTGTTGGTCTTCCATCGAACCATCGATTTCAGCTTTTGGAACAAGTGCCGCAACCGAATCGACAACTACAATATCAACCGCACCTGAACGTACGAGTTCTTCTGTAATATCAAGGGCTTGTTCACCGGTATCAGGTTGCGAAATCAACAAATCATCAACTTGAACACCAAGATTTCTTGCATATTCAGGGTCAAGCGCATGTTCAGCATCAACAAACGCAGCAATACCACCTTTTTTCTGACATTCAGCAACAATATGTTGTGCAAGAGTAGTTTTTCCGGAACTTTCTGGACCATAGATTTCGATAATACGACCACGCGGAATTCCGCCAACGCCAAGCGCAACATCCAACGCCAATGCCCCTGTCGGGATTGCATCGACATTAACCGTTGCCTTATCGCCAAGTTTCATAATCGAACCTTTGCCGAAATCTTTTTCAATTTTTTCAATAGCTAACTTGAGGGCTTTAGCTCTATCTTCAGAACTGCCCGGAATATTTAGTTCTTTTTCTTTTGGAGATGCCATTTTAATTTCCTATTCCCAAACGTGATGTTCTTTTTTCTTATACAAACCAAAACCTACTGATTTGTAACAAGTAACTTCATTTTTCAATTGATAAATTTCTTTGTTCAAATCAATAATTTTTTGTCTTAATGTTTCGTTATCAGTTTTGCAACGAATAAGCTCAACAACAACTTCGTCCATACCTTCAAGCTTTTCATCAATAACTTTACCGATTTTATCAGACAAAGTTTGTTCCATATTTTTCAAAGAACTCAAAATACTTGCAACAGCAGAAGAATGTTTGCCAGATACAACCGGCACTTCAGATGCTTTTACAATAGGGTTTTTAACATTTTTTTGTGCTTGAACACGACGAAGATGTTTTACTTCATCGTATGAAAAATATGTTTGACCTTTGCTATTTTTTTTAGGCAAAATAGAAGCGTGACGACACAACTCAACAATCTCTTTGTTGTCCGCTTTCAAAATATCACGTACTTCTTGTGGTGATAAAGTTTTTTCTTTTAACTTTTCTTTTAGCATATTTATATATCCCTCAAAATTTCCCCAATTATATTCTATTTTATATATATCAAAAAGACAAATTTATTTCTATATGTTGTAACATTGATTAACATTTTAAAAACAAAATGCCCATATAGCAAAATTTTTGATTTAAATTTTAGATTTATGCTCAATTGATTAAATTATAGAAACATTTTTATATCAAAAACTTTCCATTTTCATAAATCAAAACATCATCGGCATATATTTTTCCGCCTTGTTTCATCCCTTTTATCATATCCCAATGCAAACCGGAAACATTTTTCCCACCGGTTTCAGGATAAGATGCGCCGACAGCCATGTGAATTGACCCACCGATTTTTTCATCAAACAATATATTGCCCGTTACATCTTGGACTTCGTCATTCGTACCGATTGCAATTTCTCCGATACCTTTAGAACCTTCATCCATATTAAACATAGCGTCTAAATAATCTTTTCCGGTTTCTGCCTCAAATTTTACAATTTGACCGTTTTCAATCCATAAGTGCACTCCGGTTGCACAATTTCCTCTATAGTTTTGCGGGAAATCAAAATATATTTCGCCGTTTATGCCATCTTCAACCGGAGATGTAAAAACTTCACCATCCGGATAATTATTCAAACCTGAACAACTAATCCATTTTCTACCTTCGACATTAAAGGTAATGTCTGTTTTGTCACCCACAACTCTAAGGACTTTTACATTGTTTAAATAATTTGCCCATTTAATTTGTTTTTCATCAAGTTCTTTAAGTTTCGCCACCGGGTCATCTAAATCCAAATAACAAGATTTAAACAAAAATTCAGAATATTCATCCAAAGACATTTTAGCTTCTTGCGCAAGTGCATGAGTCGGAACATCTGCAACAACCCATCTGGCTTCACCTTTTGCCGAACGAGAAAGTAAAAGTTCAGACAAATGTTTTGTTGCTTTACCTCTTCGAGCCAATTTTTCTAAAGGTGCGCGACTCATAGATTTTGTATTCAAAGGTGCACCAATCGAAATAAATACATCGGCTTTTTCATATTCAAGCTCAGTTATAGGGTCAACGTAATCTAATTGTTCATCAGAAGCATATTTTAGATAAATCCCATTAAGTTCACCTATCGGAGTGCGAACCAAAGCATTTCCGCCACGCTCAATTACTCTTTTGTAAACCGCTCTGATAAGTTCTTTTGCATATTCACTTTCTGAACGAATAATTACTAAATCACCCTTTTGCACATTTGTTGAATAATCAACCAATACCTCAGCGTATTTATCCCAAATTGTTTTTTGCATTACAAATTCTCCTAATCTTCCAACGCACCATGACCTGATTTGTGTGATTTTAACAATACACCACGTTGAGAAGACTTGATAAATTCAATCATTTTTTCAATATATTCATTCATAGGAATTTCAGCTTTAATTTTTTCAATAGCTTGAGTTGTATTATATTGTTTATCTATCAAAAGCTTAAATGCTTTATGAATATCATTGCGCACATCTTGAGAAACTCCTCTTCTGCGCAAAGCAACAACATTCAAACCACTTGGAACCGGCGGACGCCCTTCACCTTTCGAATAAGGCAAGATATCTTGACGACTTGCAGAAAATCCTGAAACTATCGCCATATCACCAATTCTAATATTTTGATGGAATACACTCATACCGCCAACAAAAGCACCAAAACCAACATGAACATGACCACCTAAAGTTACAAGGTTTGCCAAAATAACTTCATCTTCTAAAACACAATTGTGCGCAACGTGCGAACCAACCATTAACAAACATTTGTTACCTATTCTTGTTGTAAAATCACCACAAGCCGCACCTCTGTGAATAGTTACATTTTCTTTTATGATAGTACCGTTACCAATAACAACTTTTGTTTCTTCACCTTTATAACCCAAATCTTGAGGCTCTGAACCAATTGTTGCAAATGGAGAAATCGTACAATTTTCACCAATTTCCGCAAATTCAATATGCGCATTTGAAATAACTCTTGTTTTACTACCAATTTTTACATTTTCACCGATTACAACATACGGCCCAATAATTGCATCCTCCGCAATTTGCGCCGATGGGTGAATAATTGCTGTCTTATCTATCATAAAATTTCCTCTCTTCTATACTATTAGTAAATTATAGTACAAATTTAAAAGATATTGAGAATTTTAATATTATTTTAATATGAAACCATGAAATTTGACCGCATCATCAAATGCATCATCCAAAGCATCATTTACAATATCAATAAGCGTTTGATTTTTTGACTCAACAGCATTTGATGCAATTACAATAAAATCCCGTTGTGCTTCTTCCGTTGTTTGAACTCTATAACCTTTGCCGCCTTCACCTAAATTTAATCTAATAATCAATTTTAACAAAGCTTCAAACTCGTTTTCTTTTTGAGATTTTTTATGTTTTGGAAGATTATCCAATTCGTCAACTATTCTAAACAAAGCCAATTGATAAGTATCCGCCATAACATTTTGAAGGCCTTCTATATTTGTATATTGTTTAAGAATTTCGTTACTTGCGTCATCAATATAACTCGTTTCTAAAAACGGGTTAAAATGAGTATAAATATCTAATTTGCCAGATTGTAAACCAGCTTTCTTTTCTACAAAATCAGCTATTTGACTTGGTGTTGTTTTAAGTGTGTAGAAAGTTTCATTTTCTTGTTTAACTTTTTTCCACGCAAATTCCATATTTTTTGAAAAAGATTTTTTTGCCCATTCATTTGCACCCCAAAATTCTCTCATAGCACGAGCTTGTGCCTTTGGAAGAGTAGACGGAGATTCCAATTCTTTATCTGCAAAATCTTTAAAACCTTTCATTTTCATAAATTTTGAAAGAGCGCTTTTAATTCTGTCCGCGCCAAAAACGTTCCAGGCTTTTTTGGCTACGCGACTCATAATTTTGGCTTGGTCGGGATTATCAGCAAAATAAGCTCGTTGTCTTAAAGACATATCGTACAAAACTTCAGGATGATTTTGATAATGTCTGAGCAAACCTTCGGAAATATGTTTTTTCTCTTCCGCAGTTCTTGGCCCACGTTTTATATGTACAGGTTCCCCAGCTGCTTGAGCTTTTCTGTCAAGAGTTTCCAACCTCTTGGCGGTCATTTCACTTGTCAAACGCTGATTATATTCTGGGTCAGAGAATTTCAAAACATGTCCGTAATTAGGATCAACACGCGGAATATTAAGTTTTTTCATTGTATGATACAAATCCACATCACCAGCATATTTTTTCAAATCAGTAGTGGAAAAACCATCTGCCCAATAAAGTTTTAGCAACTGCAATGACAAATCTTCTTCCTTATCGAAAAATTCACTTTCTCCATTTTTAACCTTGTCCATAAAAGAACCTTTAGAAAATGTTACTTCATCATCAGAAAGAACATCTTTAAACTCAGGGAATTTCTTTTTAGCCTCCGCAAGCGTAAAACAATCTTTCAATCCTTCATAAAATTTTTTGTGAATAGCGATAAGGGTTTCGCCAGCCTTGTTGCCTTCTTCAAGAATCATACCAGCCCACTCACGAATTTGTGGCGGATATATAGAAAGTCCTTTTTGTGCAGCATGCCTATCTAAATTCGCAATTGTTTCGGCAAGATTAAGACTATATCCACCCGTAAACGCTAGATATTGCTGAGTTGAAGGCAGTTGGGCAAACTCATTTTTTGGGGAATTTTCATCAGAATTTTGGATTTTATTTTTGGTATAATTTTTGTTTTGAACATTAAAAACTTTTGGGGTAATAGAGTGAATTTCCATAAGACTTCCTTAAATTTATTAGCTATAGGAATAAAATTTAAACAATAAAAAAATTGCGTTTTAAAACAGTTTTGTTTACAAATTTTATAATTTTACAAAAAGACAGTACAAGGTATTGATTTTAAATTTTTTTTATATTAGAGTAGTATTTGTGAGCAATCAAAAGCCGAATATAGCGTTAAAGGTTGTTTGCAAGATTATGGGCTGCTAGCTCAGGTGGTTAGAGCACTCTGCCGAACAAAACGATTTGAGTATCGTTTTGTGAGAGGCCTGATAAGGGTCTCAAATGCTCAAGGTGAAAATTAAATATATTTGTGTTATTGTAAAGATAGCATTTGATTATGGGCTGCTAGCTCAGGTGGTTAGAGCGCACCCCTGATAAGGGTGAGGTCGGTGGTTCGAGTCCACTGCGGCCCACCATAAAGGACAGGATGAAAAATTATCCTGTCCTTTATAGTTTATTATTGAATTTTAGCGAGTTAGAGATTTGCAAAATCAAGCAACTTTTAGGGTATAGCCGAGTTCTTTAAGAACTTTTAAAACCGTGTCAAATTGTGGTGTAACTTCACCATTGAATATTGCATACAAATTACTTCTTGAAATACCTGTTTTGCGTGAAAGATTTGAAATATTATCTTTTGCTCTGACAACATATTCCAATGAACGCACAAAAGCATTAAGATTACCGTTTTGCAAATATTCTTCCAAATTCAAAGATAACCACTCTTTTATATCGTCTTCTGTTTTTAATTCATTTGCTATCATGCCTGATAGGTCAAAATCTTTTATGTTTTTCATTTTATTTTCCTTTCAATTGGTTTATGATGTCTTGTGCCTTTTTAATATCTTTTGCTTGTGATTTTTTATCACCACCATTTATAAGTAAAACAATAGTATTATTTTCAAATGTGTAATACTCTGTATCCAGAACCAAAGTTAAATCTCAGTTCATACAAAAAATCGTCAAGTTGTTTGTAATCACCAAAGTTGCCGTCTTTCAATCGGTCAAATCTTAACAAAATACGTTTTCTTGCAGTTCCGTCTAAAGATTTTAACCAATCTTTGATAGGTTCTTTACCGTTATCGTCTATATAATTTGATATAGAATATTCTTCCATACTATTATTGTACCAAATATAGTACACATTGTCAAGTACAAGTTACTTTTTATACTTCAAATCACAAAATACTAAAAAATCTGAATACTGAACTGAAACCCTAAAACTAGACAAAGTAAAAAAAAGTCGGTTTTAGGGTTTCAGTTCAGTCAGGGGTCTTTTTTATTTGTGGACTCTCACGCATTGAGCTTTGCTCAATGGGGTGGAACCCAAGAAGCAAAGTGCGGAATTGCCGTTTAACGCGACGAGCAAGACAGTCTCATACACTCCATTTTAGAAAACAAAATAAATTTCGTATCCTATCTTGTATTATGTTTACTAGATTTTAACAAGTTCGAGAATTATAATTTTATGCAACTTCAAGTTCATAACCAAGTTCTTGAAAAATTTTTGCAATAGTTGAAAATTTTGGTTCTTTTTCTGCTTTAAAGATACTGTAAAGATGAGCTCTGCTCATACCAACTCTCTTTGCAAATCCCGCTATTGTATCTTTTGCTCTGATTACTATTTCTAATGCATGATAAAATGAATTAAAATCACCATCCTCCAAATAGTCTTTTAGACTTGAATTTAAATAGAATTTAATATCTTCATCAGATTTTAAGTTGTTAACTATATAAATTTCTAAATCTGTTGTATTTTTAAGTTCTTTCATTGTAGTTTCCTCCATTCTTGAAGTATTTCTTTTGCCTTTTGAATATCTTTACTTTGAGTTGATTTATCTCCACCATTAATTAACAAAACAATTACGTTATCAATTTCTGTGTAATAAATTCTGTAGCCTGAACCGAATTTCAATCTAAGTTCAGAGATTTCATTATCAATCTTCTTATAGTCACCAAAATTGTTTTCCAGTAATCTCGTTAATCTTGATTGTACACGAGATTTTGTAACCTTATCCAATGACTCAAGCCATTCAATAAAAGGACTTTTATCATTTGATAGTTGTGCAATTTTAACAATTCTTTGTTCCATACTAATAGTGTACTCTATAGCAAACATATTGTCAAGAGGTTAATTATCAGCTTGATTAATCATTTACAAATTTTAAATCGCAAAATACTTTATAGTTTTTGCATTGTGCACAGATGATATTATGGCTAAAAATTAAGACAAGAACTCAATATTTGTTTTTTCAAGCTTTTCATTATCTATAATATCTTGAGCCATTTGTACAGTTTCAGATATTTCTATTTCATAATTTTGAATTCCATCACTATTTGCACTGGAATAACTATCGTAATCGGCCGTGTTTAAATATGTATAAGTATCACCAAAGGCATTTACACTACTAAAATATTTGTACAAATCATCCCAATCTAAATATATTTCATCTAAACTATCCCAAGGATTATTTAAAATTACGTATTGTCCTACAACTCCCCCTTTCACTGCGTATGCGTGATTGTAACAAATACCCAAATCAAGATTTTGTTCTCCTGTAGCTGGAATGCCTTCATCTTCAATTGCAGCTTGATGAGACCCTAATACCAAATGAGATATATCACCATTCAAATATGCACTTAACAATACGTTAAAGAAATTAGGAATTTCCTCTTGCTCTAAGGAATAACACTCCGCAGCATCAGATGAACCGAAAAAGAATTCCGAAATTAAAAAGTTATTTTCAGATGACCCTAACATCTTGTTATCATGTACTGTATCACCTGTCGCATCATTATCCATATTATATCCCATTGCAGTAATAGCTTTTCTAAATGCAATTTCAATTAATACCAAATCAATATCACCATCAGCATTCTTTACATTACTCAAATCTGATAAAGTAATTGTTTGTGTACTATATTCATTCGTACAATTTTTAAAGTTCACAGCATAATCATCGCCACTTTTAGTAATCGAAACATAATCACTTAAATCTTTATTTAACGAATTTAAAAATGATAAAAACTTACAATCTCCATAAGCACCTTGCGATGAACCATCCAATTTATAATTTACAGTTCCAAGATACTCATCGTTATTAGATAAATAAAACTCAACATCATTTAATCTTGATTTAAAGGAATTACCAAACTCCGATGTTGTTGAAAAACCTACAGCTCTAACAACATCATTGCCATCTCCTGCATCTATAGAATTCTCATAACCATAACTTAAGATATAATCATCTCCTGCTCCGGTATAAATTTCATTATACTCAGATTGCCTACGGCCCGTCATTGTACTATCACAAACATTTCCAATACGAATAATATCGTTACCTGAATTTGCGTTTAAGTAACAATTGTTACCAATTAAAATGATATTATCATCTTGCTCTTTTGTTGCAACAACTTTGATACCATTACCACAAATTACAAATCTACCATTATCCCAATATTCCAAATTAGCAGAAATTTCCGAACCGGAATTTGAGGACAATGTATAGTAATAAGTCTCTCCATCAACTGAATTTTTCAATTCTAATGTTACTTCTCCGGTTGCCGGAATAGTTATTGTTTTTGCATTTTGAGTTGTATCTTTTCTTATCAAAGAATGATTAATTGTCGTCGGTGCTTCCGGTCCAGTTGGCTCAGTTGGTGTCGTAGGGGTTGTTGGCTCTGTCGGTTGAGTAGGTTCCGTTGGTTGAGTAGGCTCCGTTGGTTGAGTAGGCTCAATCGGTACACGAGTCCCACCACCATTATGTAAATCATAAATCAACTGCTTAATTCGACTTACTTCCTCTGAAGAAAAGTTTTTATAAGTAGTTGACACAGTAATTGTAATTTCAGGTATTTTAACGATGTCATGATATACCGCATTGAGTTTTTCATCTGAAACCACACTTAACAAACTCATTTCTTTACCATTTACTAAAATAGTATCAGAATTATTTATACTTAACTCTTTAAGTCCAGAATTAGACACTAAATTAGAAGTACAAACATTTATCTGTTGATTTGTTTCCAACGGATTCCCAGCAACTAAGATATTCTTTTTAACTGTGTATGATAAAAAATTAGTATTTTCCATACTATACATCACGACATTTCAATTTGAAAACTTTAACGTTAAAATCAATCAAAAATCCCTTAAGTAAAGACTACATAAGGGATTTGGGGTATATATATTAGATTTAACTCTTCTTAACAATTCTTCGGATAATTTTTCATGACAAACTCAATATCCTTGTCTCCACGCCCCGAAAGGCTTACAAGAATTTTTTTACCTTGTTGAGTTTTAGCTAATTCGATTGCATAAGCAACTGCATGCGAACTTTCCAACGCCGGAATAATCCCTTCCAACTTTGAAAGCTCATAAAAAGCATTTATTGCTTGAACGTCATTTACCGTCACATAATTTACACGCCCAACTTCGTTTAAATAACAATGTTTTGGCCCAACACCAGGATAATCAAGCCCACTGGCAACACAATATGCATCAGCAATATTACCTTGTTCATCTTGCAATAATTTACACTTGAAACCATGCAAAATACCGTCTTTGCCATAAGTAATACTTGCCGCATTTTGCCCTAAAGTTTCACCTTTGCCCATTGGCTCGACACCGTAAATATCAACGCTAATATCTTCTAAAAATCCGCTAAATAGTCCGATAGAATTTGATCCGCCACCAACACAAGCAATAATTGCATCAGGCAAATTATTAGTTTTGCCCAAAAATTGTTCACGAGCTTCACGACCTATTATAGATTGGAAATATTCAACTATCATCGGAAACGGATGCGGACCTACAACAGAACCGATTGCATAAAATGTATTCTCAAAATCTTTTGCATACGCAATAAAAGCTTCATCAACCGCTTCTTTTAAAGTTCTAGTCCCACTTTGAACCGCAACGATATTTGCGCCTAATACTCGCATTCTATCCACTGTCGGTTTAGCTTTTGCAATATCAACTTCACCCATATAAATATCACACTCAAGCCCCAAAAGTGCAGCCGAAGTTGCAATTGCAACTCCATGTTGGCCGGCACCGGTTTCCGCAATAATTTTTTTCTTACCCATTCTTTTGGCAAGTAACGCTTGGCCTAAGCAATGATTAATTTTGTGTGCACCTGTATGGTTCAAATCTTCACGTTTGAGATAAATTTCACAGCCATATTTAGCGGACAAATTCTTGGCAAAATACACCGGACTCGGACGCCCTACAAAATCTTTCAATAATTCATTAAGTTCTGATTGAAATCCTTCATCTTCTTTAATTTCCAAAAATGCCTTTTCTATTTTTTTAAATTCTTGTTTTAATTCTTCCGAAACGAATTGCCCACCATAATTCCCAAAAAATCCTTGTTCATCCGGTAAAATATTATTTATCTTTTTAGTTTCCATTGTATTTCTCCTTTATAAAATGTTTTGATGTAACTGTATCTCGGTTTTTTAAAATTTTCGACCCACGCGTTACTTTACACAAACTAACATTTAATTGTTTAGAAATTTCGCGTTGTGTACAGCCTTGAGCCAACAATTCCAAAATACGCCATCGTTTTGACAATGTGGAAATCTCAGGCGCAGTCAAGATTTCGGATAAAAATGAAAAAATTTCATCTTGTGAATCCATTTTATAAATTAAGTTTGAAATTTCTTTAAGAGTCATTTTTTATACCGTTTGTTTCTATTTATAGAAACAGTATAACGTATTCAATGCAATTTGTCAAGTCATGGAAACTAAAAGACTCGACAAAAACTAACATAACACCTTTTGTTATGTATGTATTACTTTAGAATAAAATTACTTATTTTCCGGAGTATTTTGTAATTCAGCAAAATATTTATCTTGTTTGTGCATATTATAAAAAAAATATGAAGGAACAAATATTAAAAAAGATATAATTAAATATTGCGACCAATCCATTTACACACCTCCATTTTTAAATTTTTCAATAATTTTCATTAACTCTATTCTTTTAACAAAATACGCATTCACAAAAACTATTGTCCAAAAAATACCTAAAATCAAAAAAGCATAAATTAACAATGTTTTTTCTTCAAAAATACTAAAACCAACTGAACCACCACCAGTGATAAAAATAGCACCCCATAAATGGTTCATTTCATTTCGTAAAGAATTTGCTTTTTCTTTTAAATAATTCTCATTCATAGTTTTATTATATCATTACTTATAATTTTAGGCAATAAAATTTTCTCGATTTAATAACACAAAAAACAAGATACATCAAAATGATGTATCTTGTTTATCTATATAACGATAAAGACGTTATTTGCTTTCAACAACTGCTTGAGCAGCAGCAAGTTTTGCTTGAGGAATTCTGAACGGAGAACAAGAAACATAGTTCAAACCAATTTTATGGCAGAACTTAACTGAATCCGGGTCACCACCGTGTTCACCACAAACACCGCCAACTAAAGCAGGATTTACAGCTTTTCCTTTTGTCATTGACATTTCAACCAATTGTCCGACACCTTTTGTATCAAGTGTTTCAAATGGGTTAGAAGGAAGGATTTTTTGTTCTACATATCTGTTCAAGAACTTACCTTCAGCATCGTCACGAGAATAGCCAAATGTCATTTGTGTCAAGTCGTTAGTACCAAATGAGAAGAATTCCGCATATTCAGCAATTTCATCAGCAGTCAACGCTGCACGAGGAATCTCAATCATAGTACCGAATTTGTACTCAACTTCAACACCTTTTTCAGTCATAACATCTTTTGCTACACGAACTAAAATTTCTTTTGCAACTTTTAATTCGTTAACGTGACCGATAAGAGGAATCATAACCCAAGGTTTAACAGCATAACCTTCTTTTTTCAAATCACAGCAAGCTTCAAAGATTGCTCTTACTTGCATTTCATTGATTTCAGGATAAGTTAAACCTAAACGGCATCCTCTTAGGCCCATCATAGGGTTAGATTCGCTTAGACCTTCAACGATGTGAAGCATTTCTTCTTTTTCAGTAGCATCTTTACCGGTAGCTTTAAGAGCTGCAACTTCAGCAATTAAATCTTCTTTGTTAGGTAAAAATTCGTGAAGAGGTGGGTCTAAAAGACGAACTGTAAGAGGTTTGTCACCTAATTCTTTGAACATTGCATAGAAGTCAGCATACTGCATAGGAAGAAGTTTAGCTAAAGCTTCTTTTCTAGCTTCGACAGTTCCAGCAATAATCATTTTTTGTACCC